>JAUVSF010000375.1 GCA_030597245.1 Acidobacteriota bacterium | reverse complement strand
CCCTCGCGATTTCGATAAGAGACACGCCAGGTTTGATTCGGTAGACAATTCGGCAGGGCCTTCGAATGCTCTCTCGTATCGACGCGTCTTGAAACTCGGGGACAATTCCGCCCGACTCCGGGAACTCTGGCAAACGTTGCACAGCGTGGAAGATGCTCTTGATGAATTGGCGTCCGGCACGCGGGTCATCTTCGGCAATGTAGGCGAGAAGGTCGCGGAGATCCTGCCGGGCCGTGGGCGACCAACTCAGTCGGTAAGCCATTCAGCGAACTCTTCCTGAACGCGGTCATGAGGAATCCCTCGACCCTCATCCAACTCTTTCAGCCCCTTTCGCACTCCTGCAATGAAGTTGATGCGCTCCTGGATGTCCTCCCAGGAGGCGTTCTCCGGAAGTTGCTCGATGGTTCGGATGGCGATTTGCTTCGTCGTCATGAATCTATGATATCAGAGCACTGGGATCTAGCAAGATCCGGTATGCGCGGCCAATGATAGGGCTGCCGAGACCCGCTCTGCGGGATCTTGAGCAGCCCGGTGTTCGGTGTCCTCACGTGTGCCCACACCGAACGAAACGCATGAGCACTTTCCGCCTCGCAAGACCTTTTCTTCCGTTTCTACATACAGCGTGATGCATGATTCGGCAACGGCCATCGGGTAGTCGTGTGTCGGCCGTTGGGCCGTGGTCCAGATATCTGCGCACATGCCGGGCCAATAGCCTTCCTTCTTGGGCGTTTCCGGTGTGCCGTCATGGACGCGAACTTGGCCGTAGTATTTCTTCGCATTCTCGCTCGTGAAATCCCGGCGGTCTTGGTGATGCCAAGACTCCTTATCCTGCAAGCGAATCTTCCCTCTTGAAGATATCCGGTCCAAGTGCGATGCTCTGGGCACTCAAGCCGGCCGAAGAGGGGGTAGCCATGGGAATCGTTGCGCATGTGTGGAACCTGGCCGACCAAGCGGTGGACTATCGTCTGAGCCTGGAGTCTGACCTGGCCGAGGCATGGCACGTCACTCACTTAGAGACCGATCTTAGAAGAGCGAGTCTGCAGGATGGTGTCCTGACAGCCCGGATCGCACGCCATCAATTCCAGACACACAGGCTCCTTATGTACGTCCCCAACTGATTCTCGCCTTTTCTATGTAGTCTGCGGATAAACTAGCCCGTTTCGAGGGCGCCTTCGACCTTGCGCTCCCCGAATGCGACCGAAATAATCAGCTTGCCATCGGTTGAGCCGTGGCCGCTGTACAGATTCAGGTCTAGATGGTGGGAGTTCGGGAGGCCGGTCAGAGTCGTAGTTTCGAGCTTGATCCCGCCAGAGACATCCGCCCCGGAGGTGTTCTCAGTCGCAGATTTCGGGACCAGTATCAGGGTCCAATCATCCACGGAGTTCGCCTGGGCTCGGATCAGGTACTCACCTGCCGGGATTGCCTGTCCGCCACTCTTGGCGTCTCCAGTCAGGGTTAGAGTCGCTCTCCCACAATGGAAGACGAAGCCCTTCTCCACCTTGGCAAGATGCTCGTCATTGTATGGATACGTCATGAAGTTCAGGGTCAGCTCGTTTCCCTCCAGTTTCGCACTGACCGTCTTGCTAAAGTGCGGATGAGCCATCAGGAGGCTCGCCAGAACGCCAAAGATCACCAGTACCAGGAGATTCTGTTTCATATTGTTCGCTCCTTGTTCGTTGAATGTTGGTGACAATTATACGAGTTAGTGCAAGAGGGGCAAGTCCTGAATCGGACTATCATCTCTATTGTGCATTTTTCCTAGAGACGCCTTCCGACCATTTCGATGATTCCATGCCGTTACCCCTTACACTTCCGGATAACGTCGTCAGTTCGTAGGTATCAAAGTAGATGGTCATCGGAGTAGGCCATCGATCGCGGTACAGTCCGATCTTGTTGTAGAAGCGGTTGGTGCCTTGTGTGAACGCGGTTGGCCCGCTGTAGGTCGCAACCTCTTTTCCATCCATGAGGGCTCGTACAAAACCTCGATCATCGGTGGAAAAACCGATTGTGTATTCCATGTCATGCCAGGCCCCGGTTGTCAGAGTCGGCAATTGAAAGTACCTCCGTTCCCCCGACAAACCGCCGATTCTCCGGATCGTCATATAGTGATGGCCTCCACGGAAGCGCTGAGCTACGACGGGACTGCCGCTCACGCCGTCTTGTTTCCATTGGGCGATGACCAACCGGTTGTCCACGATCGGGAAGTCGTCCGGTACGAGGACAGAGAAGCGGTACCTTATTTGCTGATCCAGCAAGGCGTGCTTGCCAGAGTCCAGTTCGGCTCGCTCGGACCGCGTGCCAGGATCGCCGGGCTGGTCAATGTCGCCCTTGTGCACCGTAATGCGTACAGATGATCGGCCCGACCGCGCAAAGTCGCTGGAAATCGCTACTGCTCCGGGCTCGTATCGACCGCTCCCGTAGTCACCCGGTGCCCAGAATTCGGCAAGAGAGCCCCCCTCAAAACCGTCTTCCAACAGGAGCCGGGTTCCGCTATCAGAGCGGCTGAGCAAGTCACCCGGGATGTTTGCGGATGAAGGACGAGTGCCAATACCGCTGGCCGGCTCTTCACCGTCAGCCGGTCCGCAACTCGTGCAGATGACCGTGGAAAGCACCGCTGTGAGAAGGGCAAGCGACAATTGGCTGTGTTTCATATCCCTTAGGAATAATCTTAGGTGAAAACTCTATATACCTAAACGGTTAGGGTTGTATCCGGAGTGCTCCCATAAAGCAAGCTTTTCAGGACAGCACCTTCGGAACTCCCAACTCCCAAGTTAAGACTCAATCAGCCGGTTCGGGGGAGGAATTTCGAATCAGCGAGGCAAAGATCCTCACAAGTTCAGAACTCTCTTTCTGCAGTTGGCGCCGCGGAACTTCCAGTTGCCCTGAGGGCTTCAGATGCAGAAGTCCCAGCCAATACTCGCACTCCCTGGCCTCCTTCAAGCAGATACGCAATCGCATCAAGCGATCCCTGGGACTAAGTGCATTGTCGGCTTCCAGGTAATTCGCCCCAACCGATCCCGAAGCTCGGACCAATTGTCGTGCATCCTCTCGATTGGCATCGGATCGAGGCATCTTGCGCAGGAATCTTCTCACTTCCAAGGCGAACTCGCGGGTCCGGTCCTTCAGCTCAAACGGCTTCGTCATCATAACTAACTAAAACGAACGACAGCGCAGAAGTGCGAAAGAATTCTTGGGAGTTGGAACTTGGGAGTTGGGAGTTGGGAGTTCCGAAGGTGGCACGCCCGGCAGGATTCGAACCTGCGACCTACGGATTCGAAGTCCGGCGCTCTATCCAGCTGAGCTACGGGCGCGTAGTCCACATTCTAGATGCTTTGGACGGCGTTATCCAAACGAGCCCTTCCTTGCGGAATTCCCTCCGTGGTAGAGCTCCGCTGATTACACTTCCTCGGGCGGATACTCAACTCGTTTCGGAGGGTAGATGACCTGACGGCTCTTGGGGTCAAACGCCATAACCCGGCCTTCACGGTACGATTCGATGCCCAGGTTGATCGCTACCATGGTTTGGTAGCCCATGAGAACGTCATAAACCGGCTTCTCCCGACTTCGCATGCAGTTAAGCCAGTCGTCTACGAGATCGGTGCCGAGTTCCGAATCGATAATCACCTCTTCCTTGCCGTCATTGGCCGCCTTAAACGCGTCGAGAAACGTCTGCTCAGGTGTCACCTTCGCATAAATCCGGGGTCTCTGGGGACCATCACTCTGAGTTGGATCTCCCATCGAGTCTCCAAACTGTGTTGTGCTGCTCAAAACTTCGAGGGTGCCCCAGTTTCCATAAACCGCCAACGGCGTCGCTGTCGAGTTGGCCATCGTGGACACCATGTTTATGGTGTAATCCCCAGGGTACTCCACCATCGTCATGTACGTATCGGGTACTTCCCGGTCCTTTTGCACATAGATTCCGCCCATTCCAGAGACCCGGGTGGGAAAATCGAAGCCGAGCATTGTCAGCAGGGTGCCGAGACGGTGATAGAGTAAATCTGAGGCATTTCCATCGGAGTAGTCCCAGTACTTTCGCCATCGAAAGTATCGGTCAGCGCTAAATGGCCGCTTTGGAGCCGGGCCTAACCACTTGCGCCAATCCAGGTTTCCCCCGGGAGTGACCTCGGCCTCCGGCCAGTGCCTGCTGCCCAGTCCGGGAATAGGATAATTCCACATGCTGGTTTCAGTGTTTCTGTTGTAGCTCGTCAAAGCCCAGACAATCTTCCCAATCTTCCCGGACTTCAGATATTTGTTGATTTCCCAGTTCAGCTTCTCGGCAGGCCCTGAACCCCCGACCTGCAGGACGCTGCCGGTTTCCTTCACAATGCCGATCAGCTTTTCCGCTTCGTCCAGCCTATAGGTCACCGGTTTCTCGAGGTAAACGTCTTTGCCGGCTTCACAAGCATCCCTCGCCATCTGAAAGTGCCAGTGATCGGGCGCGATAATCACGACTCCATCGATATCACTCCGGGTCAGCATCTCACGGTAGTCCCGGTAGAGCTTCTTGCAGCCAGTTGCCTCACTCGCAAAATCGAGCCGAGGTTGCCAGATATCGCACAGAGCGGCGTATTCAAAATCGTTTTCCTCTTTCTTGCGTCTCGTGAAAGCACGACTCAAGAGTCCATGAAACTGCATGCCGCACCCAATAAAGCCGAGGTTGATCCGATCATTGGCCCCGAGTGGCCGGTGAGTCACTTTCGCTCGTGGTTTCGCTCTGGTAACCGCCGGATAAGCTAGAGAGACAGACGCTATGCCGGCAGCAGTGCTAAGGAACTCTCTGCGGTTAGGGTGTTCTTCCGACTTACTCTGATGATTCTTCGACACGATCCATTTCCTCCTATCGGTTTAAGCCCGCCTTGCTCACGGGCTGCCGCGGAACATAGGCGTCCCCGCCTGTGACGGATTCAACCCGCCAAGTCCTTTCTACCGTCCGCCGCGACGGAGCCATCTCCATCTATAGTTGTACCACCTATCTCGTGGATTTTGTCCGGGCCCTGAAAGGACCCGGCTCCGTATGTCCACTTACCACCGACACGGAGCCCCAGGGGAAGATGGCCTTCCAGGCCGTCACTTGGCACTGGAGGAGGACCCGTAGTGACAAGCTGGAAGCTTATCCTCCGGCCAACCAGAAACCGGCAATTGCAGGGAGATTGACCTTCGAGGTCGACACGACAAGCTGGAAGCTTATCTTCCGGCCAACGAAAGACTGTCGATTGCAGGGAGGTTGACCTTCCAGGTCGACATGACAAGCTG
>JAUVSF010000593.1 GCA_030597245.1 Acidobacteriota bacterium | reverse complement strand
GATTTCACCCCGAACTCGACAAAAGCGCCGGTGGTGACGTTGGGAGTCTATCGGAAAAGGACGAGCGGACAAGACATACTCCGGATTCTCCACCCGATTAATTAGGTTGACGGAGGGCGGATTTGCGCAGTTTATGCCGTCCCGCAAGGCGGGACTCCTGTGAGGGTATCGCTGTTACTCTCCGGCGGTCATCGTCTCTCGAAACTCCTTTTTGAACTTGTCCCTGAAACTCGAAACCAGGTCGAGGGCTATTTCGTCGTTTTTCGAGTCACCCCTTGGCAGGACAGCAGATCTTTGGAGATTACAAACAGACCTTTTTTGCAGCTGTGCCACCCAAGATCCTTGGGGCTTACGCTCTCGCTCCGCAGCTCTGGACGAATAGAACAGGTTCGAGTGCAGGGGACTCAAAACCAACCTGTCCCCTACTTCCCCTACTTCTCCTACGAATGCTCGAAGGGTGGCATATTATTACGCATAATTTATCAGATATGATAAAATTACTTCGTGTTTGAGATTTCCAGTCAGCTGAAGAACCGGCGGAAAGAACTGGGACTGTCCCTCTACGAAGTGGCAAGGCGGGCAGATACTTCTGCTGCTTCACTGTCCCGGTATGAAAATGGATGGAACCGATTCGAGGTCTACACCCTCAAAAAGCTTGCATCAGCTCTTGGTTGTAGACTGAGAATAACGTTGGAACCGGATTTAACGGTCGAAGAACCGGTTTCGAAATTGACTGCGGTTCCGAAGCTGAAGAGGCTGTTTTGGGATCGAAAACTCCTAGTCAGTGACTTGGAGAACTACCCCTTGTGGGTGATGGAACGAGTACTGGAATTCGGTTCACTGGAAGATGTCAAGATACTCAAATCTCTGTTTGGCCGAGTTCGTTTCCTGGAATTAGTGCAACAAGCGAGACTGAACTCTTCGAGAACTAGAGCTTTCTGGCAGAAGATGCTCGAAAAGGAAGGTTTGCCGTGCACGAGAAAGTCCTTCCCAAGCACAGTCGACAATTGCTGGCCCGCTTAGAAGCAGATGAAGCACAGGCTTTAAAAGGTTGGGTACTGGCCGGTGGTACGGGGCTGGCACTACAACTCGGGCATCGGATCTCTGAAGATTTCAACTTTTTCCGCAAAGATGAGATGCCGAATCGGGATCTCCACGAGGTTTTTTCCAATTGCGGCTGCTACGAAGTGTTGCAGGAAGACAAGCGTACTTTGACGGTGATTGTCCAAAACACCAAGCTTTCCTTCTTTTCCATTCCAGACCCGTTCCTGTTTGAAACCCGGAACTACAGCTTTTTCAAGATTGCTGACGTCAGAGACATCGCGCTGATGAAATTGGTTGCCGTTTCGAGTCGGGGCAGCAAGAAGGATTTCGTAGATTTGTACACCATTCTGCGGGGAGAACTCACCCTTCAGACCTGCTTCGAACTTCTACCGGAAAAATATTCGAGCGGTCGGGCGAACAGTTATCACATCCTGAAGAGCCTGACCTATTTCTCGGAAGCAGAACAAGAGCCCATGCCTCGTACGCTTGAACCATTTGACTGGGAGGAGTGCAAAGCATTCTTCATCCGGGAAGCGCATGCGATTGTTCTTGGACCATAGGGTGATTTTTGTTCGGCTCCTGCGTCGCATAGACGGCTGGATTAACGTGTCCCATCAAGTTGTGGCCAACCCAGCCCTTGTGGATTTCGTACCTGGCCTCGAACGTTTTGAGTTAGACTACCTTTCTCCCAGTCTGGGGCAGGGAGATCGTCTGGAGAGTCGATATGAATAGCGTAATTGAGGCCTTGAAAGAAAAACCGTTGCTCTGTGACGGTGCGATGGGGACTCAGCTGCAGCGTCACGGGTTGAAGCCGGGAGAGTGCGGTGACTCCTGGAACGTGGAGTATCCGGACCGTGTCCTGGCGATCCAGAAGGGATACGTAGATGCGGGCGCCGACTGTCTCACTTCGAATACCTTTGGCGCTTGTCAAATCTCTCTTCTGCGCCATGGCTATGGAGATCGGGTCCGGGAGATAAACGAGGCGGCGGTGCGGATTGCTCGAGAAGCGCTGGGGCCGGATCACGGGTTCGTACTGGGTGACATAGGGCCTTTCGGTGGGCTCATGGAGCCTTTCGGAAATGTCAGTGCCCAAGAGGTCCGTGAGGCGTTTCATGAACAGGCCGAGGCCCTGGTCGGAGCGGGGGCTGACGCGATCATCATCGAGACACAGACTGATTTGAGCGAGTTGGAGATTGCGATTGAAACGTCGCGAGAAGCAGGGGCCTCTTGCGTGATTGCGTCGGTTTCTTATGATGTGATTCGTGAAGGTACCGATGTGCGCACCATGATGGGTATTTCTCCGGAAGAAGTAGCTGTCTTTGCTCAGGAGAAGGGGGTAGATGTCATCGGTACGAATTGCGGTACTGGTGTCGATATGGACTGGGCGGCGCGGATTCTGCTCCGCTATCGGGCGAACTGTGATCTTCCTTTGTTAGCTCAGACAAACGCTGGAAAACCGGTGCTTCAGGGCAGTGAAGTGGTCTATGAAGAGAGTTCGGGAGAGTTTGCCGCGGGTGTGGGTCGACTTGTTGCAGCCGGTGCCCGGATCGTAGGCGCGTGCTGTGGAAGTACTCCGGAACACATCAGCAAAATGCGTGAAGAGCTTGACTCCTACCTGGCCGTGGAATGAGCGGGATACGGGATACGAGATACCAGATACCGGATGCCAGATGCCGGATACAGGATGCCGGATCCAGCGGCGTGCAACACACTCTTAGATTATCTGGGTGGGGAACGTCTGCTAAGAGCCCAAGCGTAAATAAGATTACACTATAGGGGGCAGAGATACCAACCATCCCATTGTCACTCATTCCGTTTCCAGCTTCGTAACCTGTTTTCATTGCAGCATATTACAGCTCTTGAGTATTGTGGAAGAGAGTGGTATAGTTACCCTTGAACAAACCTGGAAAGGGGTGACTATACCAAATGAAACAACGAGAGAAGCGGGACAACGCTGTGCGCCACCTGCTGACGGCCGGCAAGATAGCCACGATTGACGAGTTGAAGGCAGCGGCGGGGACGGAGGCGACGATGACGGTGTATCGTTGCCTTTCGCGGTTAGGCTACTTAGTCAGCTACTCACAACGGGGACAATTCTACACCCTGCAGGCGATTCCCGAGTTCGACCCGCAAGGGTTGTGGTCGTGTGGTTCGGCGAGGTTCAGCCGCTACGGGAATCTTCTCGAGACGGCGGCCGCGCTGGTCGGGCAATCCGAGGCGG
>JAUVSF010000101.1 GCA_030597245.1 Acidobacteriota bacterium | reverse complement strand
TAATGGTGTCCAGTGTCTACAAGCACCTTTGCCTGAGGGCCGGCCTTTCTCGCGAGTGTAAGAGCCATGCCCCAGTCAGCGATGTCCGTATGGTAGAAGGCGGGTTCGAACGGCTTGTATTCGACCAGCATGCGCTCATCGGAGTTCAGTCGTGAACAGACTTGCTGAAGGCTCGATTCGAACCACTCTTTACGGCGACGAATGTTGGCCGTACCCGGATAGTTTGAACCATCTGCGAACCATAAGACCAGTTCCCGGCTTCCAACCCGTCTGGCTAGGTCCACACTCTCATACATATGGTCAAGAGCAGCAGCCCGTACGTCGGGATCCGGATTACCGATCGACCCGTACTTATACATTTGGTCTTCGAACAGCGTGGGATTTACGGAGCCGATCCGCACTCCGTTTTTCTCTGCTATTGAGGCAATGAACTCTGCACCTCTTGGTCCGTCAGGAAAATCCCAGGCAGCATGTACAGCGACGGAAGGGCAACAACCCATCAAACGGTGCACCTCTCCCGCGTCAATCAGCTTCTCTTCGATGGTCGTAGCAGCAGTGAGCTGGATGAACTTTCCGAATCTGGTTCCCGTGTTGGCAAAACCCCAGGATGGAAGTTCGATTCTCAGTTCGTCGAGCGCTCTTGAGACCTTTTCGCCGAATAGATCTGAGGGCATCTGGTGAAACCTCCTAAAGAACAAGAACGGGTTTTCAAGCCCGCGGTTGATCGTATGTTATCGACTGATTCCGGTCAATCTCGAGGCACATGGGAAGTGCGAAGTTCGAAGTGCGAAGCTCGAAGTTTCAGTATCCGTTTCGGGATCAACCACGAAATCACAAAATCACTAGGGCTTTCTTGTGCCTTCGTGTTTTGGTGGTTTTATCCCAAGCCATAAGCCGCAGGTCTCGAGGCATGTCTGACTTGGCCCTTTCGGCGTCTACGTTTTACAGAATCTTTCGAGAAAGCGCTTTGCCTTATTGTAATCAGCGAAACCCTTCTCAGCCCGGCGATAAGCGGCGTGGTGAATGCTCCTCCGCCCGTTACGGTATTCCTCCCCAAAACGAGCGTGCAGCATCTCATGAAACAGGACATAACAGACCACGTACTTGGGGACGAGCCGGCTGTCGAGCTTCCGGTTGATGATGATAGCGCTGTGGGCAGCGTCAAAGTGACCGAGGGTCCGACGGTTCTTCCGACGACTCCACGACAGGTGCCGAATGTCAAGCTGTCCCAAAAAGTAGGAGGTGTTTATCTCATCGTACAGACGCCGCAGATCAAACACCTTGCCAACCGGGAAACCAAGGTGCTTTCTCCCACGCGTCATTCGCACACTCCTGACCTTCGCCCTGATTTCTGGACGAGCAACGTAGGACCGGTAGATCTGTCGGGCTGGAGGGGGTACAGGTCGTTTCAGAAGCTTGGAACCAAGTACCGTGAGTGCGGCCTCAAGTACTTCTGGGGGAGCTTCCTCAAGAATATCGCTCAGTCTGACCTCGAAATGGCCTTCACGAAACCGGATCGTGTTGGTAAGGCGGGCGTATGGATAGCAGCTCATTCGCGCTGAATGGAACTCGGGCCCTCCCAGTTGTTTGATGATTGAGGTGAAACTCTTATTTAGTTCCGAAGGGATCAAGATTGTCCCCCGAGGGCTTCCCTGAGGAACTGAACAATCTCATCGGTGGTTGAACCAGGTTGGAAAACAGCGGCCACACCAAGCTTCTTCAACTTGGAAATGTCCTCGTCGGGAATGATTCCGCCCCCGAAAACCAGGATATCGTCGATATCCTGCTCTCTAAAAAGTTCCATCACTTTGGAGAACAGGTGCAGGTGCGCCCCGGAAAGAATCGAAAGGCCCACAGCGTCAACATCTTCCTGGACCGCGGCACTGACTATCTGTTCAGGGGTCTGTCGCAACCCGGTGTAGATAACCTCCATTCCCGCATCCCGGAGAGCCCGAGCAACGATCTTGGCCCCGCGGTCGTGTCCGTCCAATCCGGGCTTAGCGACTAGAATTCGGAACTTCTTTTGCATTGCTCAGCTCGCTATTCGGTGTTGATCCGAACGTTTCATACAGCTACCAGGCGGTTTCCTGGTAGGTACCGTAAACCTCCCTGAGAGTGTCACACATTTCACCCAGTGTTGCATATTCTCGGGTCGCTGAGATGAGAAAGGGCATAACATTTTGCTTGTTTCGGGCAGCCTTCTGCAGTGCAGAAAGGGCACTCTTGACTCCTTTTTCACTGCGCCGGGTTCGAAGATCCCTCAATCTCTGCACCTGTTCCGCTTGGACCTCCTCACCAATCTGAAGCGTCTCAATTGGGGACTCTGTCTCAACCACGAAATCATTGACTCCAACAATGGTCTGTTCACCGGCCTCGATTGCCTTCTGATATTGGTAAGAGGCCTCATGAATTTCTTGCTGTGGAAATCCCTCCTGAATCGCCCGGATCATTCCTCCCATCGCGTCGATATCCTCGATATACTGATGCGTATCTTTCTCGAGCTCATTGGTCAACGTCTCGACAAAATAGGATCCCCCAAGCGGGTCAACGGTGTTGGTAACTCCGCTTTCGTGAGCAATTATCTGCTGTGTGCGCAAAGCCAGTTGAGCCGCCTCTTCGGTAGGAAGTGCCAGCGCTTCGTCCAGTGAGTTCGTATGAAGTGAATTCGTACCCCCCAGGACTCCTGCCAGGGCTTGAATCGTTGTCCTTACGACATTGGTGAACGGCTGCTGGGAAGTCAGGCTGCAGCCCGCAGTCTGAGTGTGAAAACGACACTTCCAGGATCGTTCATCCTTCGCCTTGAATCTGTCCCGCATCAGATGTGCCCAGATTCGACGGGCAGCTCTGAATTTCGCAATCTCCTCGAAGAAGTCGTTGTGGGAATTGAAAAAGAATGAAAGGCGGGGAGCAAAATCGTCTACGTTAAGCCCACGGTCAAGGCACCACTCGACGTATTCGATTCCATCGCGCAGAGTAAAGGCCAGTTCCTGAGCGGCTGTCGAACCTGCTTCACGAATATGGTATCCACTGATTGAAATGGGATTGTAGCGCGGAAGATGGTGGGTGCAGAACTCGATAACATCGGTCACCAGGCTCATTGACGGTTCTGGAGGATAGATCCATTCCTTCTGCGCAATATACTCTTTGAGAATATCGTTTTGCAGCGTTCCGCTGAGCCGTGAGACCTGACACCCCTGTTTTTCTGCCAGCACCAGGTACATGGCCATTAGCATCGCAGCCGGAGCATTGATGGTCATTGATACCGAAACCTGATCAAGAGGGATTCCCTGGAAAAGAACTTCCATATCCTCCAGAGAATCCACTGCTACTCCGCATTTGCCCACTTCCCCGGCAGCTGATTCATGGTCTGAATCGAGTCCCATCAGCGTAGGTAAATCAAAGGCCACGGAGAGTCCGGTTTGTCCTTGTTCCAAGAGGAACTTTTGGCGTCGATTGGTTTCAAGAGCAGTTCCGTAACCGGAAAACTGGCGCATAGTCCACAGCTTGCCGCGATACATGTCTGTGTGGACCCCACGCGTGTAAGGGAACTGGCCCGGCAAACCGATCTGGTCTTCATATTGGTTTTCGGGAAGGTTGTCGGGAGTGTAGGAATCCAAGAGTTTCCTCCCGGAAACTGTCAGGAACTCTTTCCGTTCTCCTGATTTCTTTTGCATGTTCAGCCCTGGGAATGTATGGCACCACTGCCGGTCGATTCCCCATCTTGGCAGAAAACCAGGCGCGGCGTTTCACGCTAGTCCCTTCTCGAGGTCAACTCAGTCCGGTGCAAGCCGCGCTTTTCTCTCCAACTCGAGAGATTCTTCAAAGTACCGCAGCGCCTCCTCAGAGTTGCCTTCTTTCTTGAACAGATAGGCTTTCTCTCTGAAAACCCGTGCTTTGACCTTGTCATCCCGAGCGCACTTGATGGCGATGTCCAAAACCTGATGTGCGATCGCGGTCTCTTGATGGTGAAGAAGAGCGTCCGTCAGGAGTTGGGCTTCTCGAACGAAAAGATTCTGCTGGTCCTCAGGAAACTCCAACTCAAAGATCTTCTCTGCGGCAACCGGGATCTGCTCAAATTGCTTGTTCTCGATCAGGAGCATAATGATTTCATGCTGCATCTCCGCTTCGGCACGGGTTCGCTCCCAGCCATCCTCCTGTGTCGCAGCCGGAACTGCGAATAGCGTTACCAGAGTCAAGACGTTCAAAGCAATCATCTCCTGCTCCTGAACGGGTTCTGTCCCGTGTACTGCACCTGTCGCATAAATGGATTTCGGCGCGGTTCGTAACGATTGAAGCCACCGCTCCGAAAAAGGACTCCCTGGTCTCGTTTGAACAAGATTTCTCTTTGCTGAACGAAAGCAGAAAATTCCTTGGAGGCAGGGTTATCTGGGGGAGGTCCTACCAGCAAGAAAAGTACCACAGCTACTATACCCAGTGCTGCTGTAGCGGGCACCCACGGTCGGTCGAAGAGAAGGCCATGAATGAAGCGCTTCCATCGGCCTATCATCGATTCAGAGGAGAGTTTCGAGCGTATCTGCGGCCACAGGCTGGGATCGACTTCAATTTCCGGCATTCGGCAGGTGAGTTGATATGCATACAGGAGAGACTCGTATTCCTGCCGGCAGGAGGGGCAGTCGCGCAAATGATTCTCCAGAGCGAACGCTTCCTCACGGGAAAGCTCATTATCCATAAGAGCCGTCAAGGCATTAGTGCCGGCGCGGCATTCAGTGTCGGTCACTCATGTACTCCTTCACCTTATCGCGAACCACAATCCGAGCCCGGTGGATATCGGACTTGACGGATGCCAGCGAACGGTTGACGATCCCGCTGATTTCCTGATAGCTGATTCTCTGAATGGCTGATAGCACGAACACGGTCCTGTACTTTTCCGTGAGTCGAGAAATTGCCCGAGCAATTACCGCCTCGAGTTCGACCGACAGGGCTTGGGCTTCCGGCTCCATCTGTGGTGTCGTAAGCTGCTGAAGCTCTGACCACTCGGTCAAATCATGTTCGTCGATCGACTCAATCAGAGGCTGACGTCCCCGGTGTTTCTGATAAACGTTGTTCTGAGCGATACGAAAAAGCCAACTCTGGAACTTCAGGGGCTCTCGCAAAGACGACAGCTTCTTGTAGGCCTGGATGAACGTGTCCTGAGCCAGGTCCTCCGATTCCTCCCTCGATCCGGTCATTCGGAATAGATAATTCAAGATCTTTCGGCTGAAGAACTTGTACAGATTCTGAAACGCATCTACGTCCCCACGTTTTGCCTTGGACACCAACTCCGTGAGATGGTCTCCGGAGGGGGAACTACTTAACGACATCCCTCCCTTCGTTTTCAGCTTTTTATCCGTACTTTTTTCGCTCAATTATTTGGATTGGACGTTTTGGCAAAAGTTGCAGATTATTAGGGACCAATTACTTCCACCTGGATTATCTCAGCCCCACCAGCTCGGCAGGTGGCCGTTTGCCGCGGGGCAGTGGACGAAAGACCCGACTTTTCACAGGCGACTTTAGCATACCAGAACCGCCGACCTGTCACTAAGCCTCGATTGCAGGCTTGGAAAGTTGGGGAACGCTTCAGCCGTCGGAGACGTGTAAAGGGTTAGAAAGGAGATCTGCAAAAGATGAGACGAGTACTAATTCTGAGCTTCTTGATTTGTAACTTTGGAGTCCTCACCCAATCCCTGGCAGGGCAGGACCTTCTTATGAGGGCCGAGAATCGGGGCTTTCTTGGAGTATCGATTCGAGAAGTGACCGAAGACGATGTAAACCGGCTTGGTCTGCCCGCGGAGCGTGGGGCGTTCATCGAAGCAGTCGAAGAAGGAACTCCGGCAGGAGAGGCGGGGATTCTGGAGGGTGATGTAGTCATTGAGTACCAGGGCATTCCAGTCTTGAGTGTCAGGCAGTTTCAGCGCTTGGTGTCAGACACACCACCGGGGCGCACAGTCGAGATGCGGATCAATCGAAATGGCCAGGAATTACGTTTGAGTGCAGAAATAGAACAGCGGAAGAACATAATGGGTCGAAGGGGCCGCCCGCCCGGGCTCGAAGGTCGGGTGATCAGAATCCCGGACCTTGACTTCGATGTCGAGGTTCTTCCAAATCATCGATTCTTCTACAGCCGGGTAGGCTCGCAGGGCCCCCGCCTGGGAATTAACGCCACGGCTTTGACGGGTCAAATGGCAGACTTCCTGGAAATTCCTGGACAGAGAGGAGTGTTGGTCCTTGAAGTCTTAAAGCAGACGCCGGCAGAAAAAGCCGGATTGCAGGCCGGTGACGTGGTCATATCGATTGACGCTAATGAAATTGAAGACGTCCGCGGATTGAGAAAGCATTTGTGCGACTGTGAACTGAAACTGGAACTGATCAGGAGAGGATCAACGCAAACGCTTACCGTTGATTTGACCCAAAAGAAGCAAAGCGAGGAAGAGGCCTCTTTGTAATGGGAGCTGGGTCAACGGTAATCGGTTATCGGTAATCGGTGATCGGTGTCGGGCTGCGGGGTTACATTCCCTCGTGCTCGTCGTTCGCACTTCGTACTTTCTTCAGACCCTCGAGACCCAGTCCTGTCGGTCATCCGACAGTCCTTCCACCGGATTTGTGGAAAAGCCCGTGGAAAAGTAAATGATGCTCCTCAGAAACGGTTGAAAGTTCTCGACTTCCCGCTCTTTGCACAATAATTGTGCATTGACAGAAAGCGTGTATTATCAATGGCTTAGGAGTGTGACGAAAACTGAGCAGGCTGTTCCGAGATGCAGTTCTC
Source organism: Acidobacteriota bacterium (assembly GCA_030597245.1). Lineage (GTDB taxonomy): Bacteria > Acidobacteriota > UBA6911 > RPQK01 > JAPXNP01 > JAUWTT01. Next base: position 5,159 of record JAUVSF010000101.1, on the reverse strand, counting down.
GTCTCCGTGCCTGGCCAGGCGGGCAGGTGAAAGACGGTCATGAAGTTGGCCCCGTTTTGCCTCAACTGCTCTTCTCAGAAGGACTTTCAGGTCGGTACCTTGAAAGATCTTTCCCGCGACTCTAATCTGATATTGCATTAGTGTATCCTTTTCGACTCTCAGTACTTCCTCATCAGGCCCACTACGACCCCCTGGATTCGAAGACGATCTTCCTCGACGAAGATTGGGAACAGAGTTGGATTGGCCGGTTGGAGTCGGACACGTCCGTCTTCGCGGTAGAGCTTCTTCAGGGTGGCTTCCTGGCCGTCAATGAGAGCGACGACAGTTTCGCCATTCGTTGCGAAGTCCCTCCGCTCGACGATGATCAAGTCGCCGTCTCTGATACTCTCTTCGATCATGGAATTGCCTTCGACGCGAAGCACGTAATTGTTGCCCTTGGTGAGAAGACTTTCCGGGACCGGAATCTCCTCAGGATTCGCCACCGCTTCAATGGGATGGCCGGCGGCAATCGACCCAAGCAGAGGAACCATATGCTCTGCGGCGACTTCCTGTTCGACGATCCGGATCGATCTGGCCCGATTCGACAAGCGTTTGATGAAGCCTTTCTCTTCGAGAACCTTGAGATGTTTGTAGATGGCGTTGAGCGAAGCAATTCCGAAATATCTCGCGATCTCAGCCAGGCTGGGAGAGTACCCGCGCTCCTTCAAATACTCACGCAGGAATGTAAGAATCTCTTTCTGTCTCTTTGTTAATGGCATGATGCAACACCTATTGTGGTGAAGAAATGGTGAAATGTCAAGAGAAAAGTGAACGAAAGGTGAAAAAAGGCAGGTGAGAGCAGTTTGAGCATAGGTGAGGTGAGAGGAATCGAGGAGGAGGATCGCAGGATTCGGTGGCTTCGTGTAGAGGTGGATCTGACCCGGGCGATTCTTTATCAGGATCCTGAACTTGATTTGGAGTCTGCTCGAGATATGGTTTTGGAATTGAGGAGGAAAGTCCTCGTGCAGTTTCCCGGCAAGGAGGATACTTTTGACCTGATCCTGTTACCTCGATTTGAACGCATTCTTCGTGAAAGGTGGAGCAAAGGACTGGTCGACGATGGACCGGTGCAGTAGGGTTCCCGTTACGAGGTGGCTTGGGAGGAGAAGTGGAACAAAAGGAAGTGGAATGAGAGTTGTGGTTCAGCGAGTCTCTAAAGCTCAGGTTGCGATCGGTGGGGAGGTTGTGGGTTCGATCGGGACCGGACTTGTTGTCCTGCTGGCGGTCGGGTCTGGAGATGGACCCGATGATCTGGCTTTCATGACGCGAAAGTTGGCTGGTCTGCGTATCTTCAACGATTTCGACGGGAAGCTGAATCTATCGGTTACCGATGTCGGGGGGGAGATCCTTCTGATTTCACAGTTCACTCTTTATGGGGACTGTCGAAAAGGCAATCGGCCCAGCTTCACCCGGGCTGCTCCCCCTGCTGAAGCCGACGAAACGTATCGGAAATTTGCGGAGGAACTTCGGGCCAGGGGCTTACGTGTAGCCACGGGGCGCTTTCAGGCGATGATGAGCGTGTCTCTGGTTAATGAAGGCCCGGTGACCCTGGTTATCGATTCGAAGAAGCTTCTTCGTTGAAGTGCCAGTTTCCAAAGGAAAACCCGGCGAGGAATTCCGAGGGAATATTCGGACTGTCAACGGGCTCACGCATCAGCAAGATTTGAATGCGCGCATTTTTCCTCGCATTCTGAATCCACCGCTCCAGCTGCAGGTTTGTTTTTCTGACCGTCAGGATCTGTCGGATCGTTTCTTCAACCATCTCGAGGGGTGGGGCGGCCTGGTTTGTCTCTGCCAGGTCGGAAACGAACTCGCCGGTGTAGTACTCCTGGATTTCATCTGGCAGCACAATGACGAACGGCTCGAAACGTAGTTGTACAAATTTGTTCACAGCAATCTGGGCTTTGAGGATCCTGAGCAGGTCAGTCTCCTCCATCCTCATCGTCTCCAGAGCTTCACGATACGCCTCTTCTGTCGGAAAGCGGGTCTTATAAGTGGCGACAAAGCCCTTGAGCTCTTCGTCCGTCACCCTGATGAAGGGCGTTCTCGAAGTCTCACCTGTGATCAAACGCTGATTGATCAGCTGATCCAGGACCTCTCGGAACAGGGTAAGCTGTTCCTCCGATGTTGCGGGCACTCGGAAGCCTCTGAACTCAACTAACCATTGAAGGTCTGAGAACGTCACGATGTCCTGATTTACCACGGCCACGACGCGGTCGACACGGCCGTAATCCTCAGCGGCGAGTCCCTGAAGGACAAAGCCGGTGCCGAGGAGCAGCAAGATCAGAATGGATGTCCGAAGTTTATGTGAAAGTTCCATTTTGAGAATCCAGTGACATCTGGCGGATCGGGATTGTAAGCGGCATCGATCCGAAACGGGCCTACCGGTGTCCTGATCGACAGTCCGAAGCCGACAGCATGGCTCAGTTTTGAAAAGGCGATCTTTGACGGGCCGGCAAAGACGTTACCTCCATCGTAAAAGAAGTTACCTCCAAATAAAAAGAAGAGGGGAAAGCGCAGCTCAAGGTTCAGGACCCCTAACACGTTACCTCCCAGGGGGACCGGTGCCAGGTTTCCGCCGCCCGTGTTGACCAGGACCGGTTCACCTGTCTCCGGATCGATCAGCAGCGGCCCGGCCAGGTCTAGAGGCAACCCCCTCAGTGTGGTCGAACCTCCGGCGAAGAACCGCTCAGATATCGGTACAGGATTCGGAGTAATCCCCTCGCCGGGATCTGGGCCCTCTTCTCTGGGATCTGGAATCTCCTCCTCTTCACTTTTGTTTCCGAAAGGCTGGATGATGCCCAGCCGAAGGGAACTTGCGAAGATCAGGTTCTCTCTGAGTGGGTGATAGTATCTGCCTTGACCCAGGAATCGAATGAACTGCCTTTCCGAGCCCAGGATCTTTGCGGTGAGTTTGGCGTCCCCGCTCAGAAAGAAGCCTTCCGTCGGATTTAAAGGATTAACTCTCGACTCATTCACATAGGACGCCGAAATGCTTGAAAGGCGCAGGCGCTCCTCCTCTCGGAAGAACTCCAGCGGCAGGTCCAGATCAGCAGGTAACGAGTTCCTGACGCTTGCGAATTCGTACCGGTAAAACAGTGACTCCCTTCGACTCAGCACCTTCTCGGATTGACTTGAGATTGAATAACGAAGGGAATCGTAAGGGCGTCCTTTGACCGTAATCTCACCGTCTTCCGTTTGAATTCGGTTCTCGTTTGATGCAGTTACCGATATGACTGTCGGTAATTTGAGCTTGAAGAAGCGGGGCATTGTCAATGCAACATTCGCGCGCTGCTGTAGAGAGCTGGCACGAGCTCCGAACGAGAGTGTGTGGGCCCTGCCCAAGAAGTTGCTATTGGTCAGTCCGAAAGTACCTCTGAACCCCTCGGATGCTGAGGGCCCGTAACTATAGTTGTAGCCGACTCCGTAGGTGATTGAGTATCTGCTGCCTTCATCAACTGTAAAGAGCACTGGTCGATAAGTCGGGTCCACGGGGGAGGGAATCTCTGCGACCTTTACCGATTTGAAGACACCCAGGTCATAGAGATTGGTTTCCGACTGGAGGTTTCTTCTGAGAGACAACGGCTCATCTTTTCGTGCAAGGATCTGCTCGTCAACTGTCTCTCGTCTGGTCTTCTCCGTTCCAACGACGACGACATCATCCACGTAGAAGCGAGTGCCTTCTGAATTCGAGTAAATCAGATCCACGAGTCCTCTGTCGTCGTAACTCAACTCTGTCGCGCCTGCGACATTCCTGAAGCCTCGATCCTGATAGAGTGCGATCAGGTAAGACCTGTCTTCCGCCAGACCACTCGGAGAAAACGTCTGGTCTTCCTTCATTGTCAGAAACTGCTCGAGCCCCTCGGTTGTGACCTCTTGATTGCCGGCAAAAGACAGGTTCCGGACGATGTACCGAGGACCCTCGGTGATTCGGTAAACCAGCGCTACATTGTCCCCTTCTTCACGGATCTCATGAGTTACGACGGCATCGAGGTAGCCGTTCCGTGCGTAGGTGGATAGAAAACTGTCTGTGTCTAGCTCGATCGTTTCGTCGGTCAATACACCGCGGCCAAAGGTGCCTGCTTTCTTTGTGGTGCTACCTGCGAGCAGCGACTTGGAGTCAATTGAAGTGTTCCCTTCAATAAGTATTTCGCCAACTTTGTATTGGAGACCCTGAGAGACAGTGAAGACTATGCGTGGCTTTGTCGAAGAAGTTTGCAAAGTTTCGGACTGAACCTGGGCAAGGAAATATCCCTGTTTTTGAAGGATGAGTTTGAGTTGGTTCGCCGTCTTGATCAGAATCGGTTCACCGGTATTCCGAAAACGGTAAATGGGCAGTTCTTTGAGTTCATCGGGACTAAGTTCAACGCCCTCGAATGCAACTTCGGTCAAATCTCCCGGACGCACAATCAGCTCAAGCGCAACGCTATTGGTTTTATGGTCGTAGTTTGTCTCCCCTGCACCCTTGATTTCAGGCCTTAAGAAGCCTCTTAGGGCCAGATAGGTCTGCAATTTACCGATATCTTCCTGAAACTGAATCCCGGAATAGTAGTGACCTCGGCGACTCCGGATTTGAGTAAGGAGTTCGCCTGGCGAGATTGGGCCCTCCACATCTATTGAGAGCGATCTAATCTGCGCCCTTCTCCCTGCTGTAATTTCAAAAGTCACCTTAACCCGGGCTCTCTCGGAATCTACTTGTAACGAGGCTTGAACCACTGCTTCGTAGAATCCGTGACGGGGATAGAGTTGGTTCAGCCTCCTGGTTGTCTCGTCAAATGTATGGGCTGCAAAAGCTTCACCTTGTCGGAGTGCCAGTTCACGACGCAGAACCTGTTGTTTAAGCCCAAGCTTGCCATGGAACGAGATCTTCCCCACCAGGTGTAAACGGATCAGCTTGATCTGGACAGCCACCTTTCCCGAGGCAGCTGAGTGGGTGCTGATCTGGACATCAAAAAAGAACCCTGTCTGGAGGAGAAGAGAAATGGTTGCTCGGGCTTTGCTGGTCGTGAAGACTTCGCCTACTCGCAGCAGAATCAGCTTGGGAAGATCCTCGTGGGAGTCTTTAGTGTTCGGTCCGTCTGCGGTGATGTCCACTTTCGAGATTTGCTGGCCGTCCTGTT
>JAUVSF010000707.1 GCA_030597245.1 Acidobacteriota bacterium | reverse complement strand
GCGTGAAATGCGAATTCCTCACGCCAAGTCGCAAAGAACGCAAAGGGAGTGTGGGTGCTTTCGACACGCACTATGCCGACGTCCTCTTCACCCTTGGCGAACCTGGCGGGCTTTGCGTGAAATGCGAATTCCTCACGCCAAGTCGCAAAGAACGCAATGTGAACGACGAACGCCCGGGGCTCCAAAAAACAGGACACTCCTTACAAGACCCAAGACTCAAAGGGCTGTTGCCCAAACCGAAAAATCGGAAGTTCGAAGCTCGAAGTCGGAAGGTGAAGGTTCGAAGTTCGACGTTCGAAGTTCGAAGTTCGAACTTTCCCAAGACCCCAAGACCCCGAGACCTCTCCCCATCGCAGCTTTTCCACAGGAAGTTCACAACGGATGCAGGGCCGATTCACTGGACTTCCACCGTCGATTCACTGGTCGCTGTGGACGGATTTCCTGGCGACCCATGTCCGACCGCTAGACTTGAAGGACAACTGGAAATATGATTCTGCAGTGGTTTGAAGAAAAGGAAGGATGGCAAATGAAAATCGAGTTTGCTTTGCTCAGTGTCTCGGACAAAACAGGAATTGTTGAACTGGGTCGAAGCCTGGCTGAAATGCAGGTGAAGATCCTCTCGACTGGTGGAACCGGGAAGGCTCTCGAGGAGGCTGGAGTCCCGTACACAAAGGTCTCTGATCATACGGGTTTCCCGGAAATATTGAATGGTCGGGTTAAAACGCTCCACCCGCGGATTTATGGGGGAATCCTGGCCCGTCATGATGATCCGGCACATCGTGAGACTCTCAGTGAGCAGGATATTCCACCGATCGGGCTGGTTGTCGTGAACCTGTATCCGTTTGCTCAGACGGTTCAAAAGGAAGATGTAACGATCGAAGAAGCGATCGAAAACATTGACATCGGTGGACCGACCTTGATTCGAGCTTCGGCCAAGAACCACGCACACACGACCGTTGTCGTAGACCCGGGAGACTATGCGGAAGTAGTGGCTGAGATGAAGGTTGAAGGGGGCGTGACTACGGCAAAGACTCGATGGGAGTTGGCTCGCAAGGCTTTCCATCACACGGCAGCCTACGACGCTGCTATCTCGGGCTACTTTGAAAAGATGAGCGTAGACGACGAGGGACTGCCACCGGTTATGAATCTGAGCATGGTGAAGCAGGCTTCGTTGAGGTACGGGGAAAACCCCCACCAGCGGGCGGCACTGTATCGTCCACAATTCCATCCGCCGATCGGAATAGTCGCTGCTGTTCAGCACCACGGCAAGCAACTCTCGTTCAACAACTATCTCGATCTTAATGCTGCCTGGGGTCTGATTCGCGAGTTCGACGACACGGCGTGTGCCATTATCAAGCATACCAATCCCTGTGGCGCGGCTCTGGGATCGACACCTCGGGAGGCCTATCAGAAAGCCCTCTCTTGTGACCCGGTGTCCGCCTTTGGCTCGATAGTGTCCTTCAACCGTACCGTGGACGAAGAAACGGCTTCTGAGATTGGCAACTTGTTCGTCGAAGCAGTAATTGCACCAGGGTATGAATCGGGAGCTGTCGAGGTTCTCGCCCGCAAGAAGAACATCAGGATCATGGAGATGCCAAGCGGAAAAGGTACTTCTAAACCCCACTCGGGATTTGACTTGAAACGGATATCGGGCGGGGTTCTGGTGCAGGATCGTGACGCATACTACCTCACAGAAAGCGATCTGAAAGTCGTAACGGAGCGAAAACCGGAAGACGATGAGATTCGTGATCTGCTGTTCGCCTGGGTACTCTCCAAACATGTGAAGTCAAACGCCATCGTGTATGTCCGGGACTGTGTATCCATAGGAATTGGAGCGGGGCAGATGAGTCGGATCGATTCGGCGCGGATTGCGGCAGAGAAGGCCCAGTCATCCCTGGCTGGAGCGGTCATGGCGAGCGATGCTTTCTTCCCTTTCCGTGACGGCCTGGATGAGGCTGCCGGTCACGGGATTCGAGCCGTCATTGAGCCCGGAGGCTCGGTCCGGGATCAGGAGGTGATTGACGCCGCGAACGAACACGGAATCGCCATGGTGTTTACGGGAATCAGGCATTTCCGACACTAAGGCGCAGCGCAGGTTCAGGGATAGAGGGTCCTATGCTTCTAGTTGTCGATGTGGGCAACACCAACATTGTCCTCGGCCTCTTCCAAGGTGAGGGTCTTCGTTACTCCTGGCGGATCTCCACTCGGAGAGGCCAGACGGCAGACGAATACGGAGTTCTTTTTCGGAGTCTGTTCTCCCGTCACGAAGTGTCTATGACCGAAGTTGACGCTGTCATTGTCTGTTCAGCTGTCCCTCCCCTGAATGATTGTTTCGCCGAACTTTCCCGAGAATCGTTCGGAGTGGAACCGTGTTTTGTGGAGCCGGAACAGCAGTCCCTGATGGCGATTCGGTACTTTCAGCCGGCCGATGTTGGTGCGGACAGAATCGTAAACGCCATTGCGGCCCGCGAGCTTTTCG
>JAUVSF010000191.1 GCA_030597245.1 Acidobacteriota bacterium | reverse complement strand
GTGAAGCTGGGCAACAAAGTGAATTTTGTCGGAAAGGCGGGCTGCGATCCCAGTGGCGATTTCTGCCTCGGAGAGATGTCCAAACTGGGACTCAATGTGTCCCGCGTGATCCGCGATCCAGCCGTGACGACGGGATGCACTGTTGCCATCAGTTCCCCGGAGGATCGGGCCCACATAAGCTATCTGGGTGCCACGACAGCCCTTTCAGAAGAAGAGGTGCGCGACGAATATTTTGAAGAGACTGATCACCTGCACCTCTCCTCCTATTTTCTGCTGGATCGACTCCGTCCGTTGTGTGGGGGGCTGTTTAGACGGGCCAAAGAGCATGGGCTATCGGTTTCCATGGATCCCCAGTATGACCCAGCCAGAGAGTGGAAGCTCGACCGGATGGAGGTTCTGTCACAGGTGGATCTTTTTCTTCCCAACGAAGCGGAAGTGCAGGGTATTACCGGCATCAGTGATCCGTTGGAAGGCCTTCGAAGTTTGGAAAATGGTCGGACCTTGACGGTGCTCAAGCTGGGTGCTGCAGGAGCGGTGGCCCTGTCCGGTGGAGAACTGGTGCATCAGCTTCCTCCGAGCATAGAACCCAACGATCCTTGTGGGGCAGGGGATTCGTTTAACGCCGGCTTTATACATTCCTGGCTGCAGAAAAGCTCTTTGCGGGACGCATTGAGGCTTGGAGTCGCGTGTGGCTCCTATTCCACTCTGGGCCTCGGCGGCACATCGCACCAGGCAAACCTGGAACAGGCCGAGGAAATACTAAGGGACTATCCTCCTCGATCGCCGGGAGGACAATTAGGAAGTGAGTTGTGATGAGGAAGAGCATATGAAAGGTGGAATCGACTTTCACGTTCACCCGGTTCTGATTCGCGAGATGATTGCTCGGTATCCGGAACTGGAGCGGGCCTACCGGGAAGTTTTTTACTGTGGCAATGCACTCCAGCCTCTGGAGACGCTCTTGCTGGAGATGGATCTGGTGGGCATCGACCGCGCTGTGGTTGTCCCTATTGATGCCTCTACCTCGCGTGGAGCCACGGTTTACACCAACGAGCAGATAGCCGAACTCTGTTCTATGTCGGATCGGTTAATCGGCTTTGCCAGTGTCGATCCGCATCAAGCTTCGGCTGCGGATACGCTGGCGAAATCCGTTCAGGAACTTGGGCTCCGTGGATTAAAGCTTCATCCGGGAATCCAGGAGTTTTACGCTGATGACCGGAGTGTCTACCCCATCTATGAGTGTGCCAACGACCTGGAGATACCGATCCTCTTTCACGCCGGTATGAGTTGGGAGCCTCGCAGCCGCCTGAAATATGGGCAGCCTTTGCGTTTCGAAGATGTTGCCGCCGACTTCCCCGGGTTGAAGATTGTCCTCGCGCACCTTGCCTGGCCCTGGGTTGTGGAGGCTGTCGCCCTCGCCTTGAAATACTCGAACGTCTACCTGGATACTTCGGCTTTGTTTTTCGATAATCCGAATGATTTCCTGCATTATGCGATGACACAACAGGTTCCACTTACGGTTTTTGAAAGGAGCCTGAGGCATCAGATCGTCTTTGGTTCCGACAATCCGAGGATTGAAATCAAAAGTATGGCCCGGGCGGTCAGGAGATTGGGCTTTTCCGATGACTGTCTCGAACTGATTTTCCGCTCCAATGCCGAAACGCTGCTGGGGGAGTGATGATTTTCAAGTTTGAACGAATAGAGATCGTTTCACGCAAAGAATTCGAGATGATTGACATCACTCCGAAGTTGGATGACCTGGTCTCACGGAGTGGAGTCCACGAAGGGATTGTGCTGGCAACTACGGGCCATACGAGCTCCAGTTTGCTGGTGACTGAGGGCGTCGAATGCCTCGAGCGGGACATTCCCGAGCATTTGGAGCGGATTGCTCCCAAGAACCCCCCGGACGGCAGCTACGGCTGGTACCACAATCGTTATCTCGATTTCGACGGACGCCTGGGCTATAACGCAGGCGATCATCTCAAGAGTATCCTCGGCGGGATTCAGTGTTTTTTCCCGATCGACCAGGGCCAGATCGTGTTTGGTGGCCGTCAGCGGGTCTACTTCGTGGAATATGACGGACCATTAGCCCGAACTGTATTTCTACAAGTCATAGGGCAATAGACCAGGAGGATGCGATGAAACACGCGTTGATCACGGGAGCGAGTGGGCGAATCGGGAAGCAGTTGATACCCATTCTCCTCGACAACGGCTACCGGGTCAGGGCAGTCGTGCACAAAGCGCAGCTGCCATCTTCCTGGGGTGACTCAGTCGAACCGGTACAAGTGGATCTATTGGACAATAAAGCTCTCGCTACCGCTGTTGATGGGGTTGATGTTGTTTGCCATCTGGCTGCTTTGATGCCGCCGGCCAGTGATGACGACATTTTCAAAGTCAATATCGAGGCTACGTATCGGATCCTTCAGGCCGGGGCCAACTGCGGGACGAAGCCCCGGTTCGTTTTTGCCAGTTCGGACGCCACCTATTGCACCGGCTGGAGCAAAGGTCCTTACGTCTCTCCAATTGATGAGAACACGGAACAGAGGCCGCTGCTTCTTTATGGAGTATCCAAGGTGCTGGGTGAACGGATGTGTTTCCACTACCAGGATATTCACGGAGTACCCGCGGTCCGATTGAGGCTGGTGTGGATTCTCGATCCGCTCGAGGTTCTCGACCTGTTCCTGGGTGCCCCTTATAAGGAGTTCCTGGTTCCAGACGACCAGAGTAAATGGGAAGATCCGGAAATCGTCAAGCTGCCGCTCGAAGAAGATGGATCGCCCTACTTCGAGCATATCTGTGATTCTCGCGATGCTGCTCAGGGTGTCTTTTTGGCAATGGACCGGCCCGAGGCCGAGGGTGGAGTTTTCAACATCGCGGGCCCTGCCCCGTATACCTATAACGAGGTCGCCCCCTGGTTGGCCAAACGCCTCGGCGTGCAGGCGGTAGCCGGCCGATGCCGCGGTATCCATTCTTACGAAATCAGTATTCATAAAGCGCGTGCCGTTCTTGGCTTCCGGCCGAGTCGGGACATATTCCAGTCCCTGACAGAAGCTCTTGATTTGCAGAGAAGCTGATCAGCACCTTCACGAGCGAGGAGAAATTCCAGGATGAAATTAGAAGAAAAGAACCTTGGGGCAGAAATCTTTTCGGCCCCCGTTGTGGCTGATGAACTGGAGCGCATGTGGGGTGAGAAGCGCTCCCAGGTGATAGAAATTGCTGAAGCGATTTCTGCTCGCAACCCCCGTAGTCTGGTCTTCTTTGGGAGTGGGGGCTCATCTGCGGGTCTCTACAGCGGCTACTGGGCCGGTTTGAGATTTCTAAAACTGCCGGTCCATTATCTGCTGGCTCCAGATATGACGTCGGCCCAACCTGCGGGGCTGGACCCGGATGTCGTCGCCATCGGTGCCAGCTACTCGGGCAAAACAGTTGACACGATCCGGGCCAAAAACTGGTTTATGGAAAGGAAAGTCCCTCTCTTCTCCATCACGCGGCGACCGGAGGCAGAGCTCGGACTGGGAGCAACGTGGTCGCTGACCTATGAATCGGTCGCTCTCTATAGTTCAGTTGCCTACCTGACGATGCTGCTGGTGGTGGAACTGGCCCGGCTGCGCGGAGAATGGACAGCTGAAGTCGCTGCTTTCGAAGCAGCACTACGTACCTTACCGGAGTTATTGAGGGAGATCTATGAACCAAGCCGCCAGATGGCGGAGTTGAAGGCACCAGAGCTCGACGAAGGTAAGCTCGTCGTTCTTTCCGGCGGCGGCGCTTACACGCTCGGTTACATGATGGCGTATGACATGTTTGGTGAGTTTCTCAAGATGCACTGCGCTTACATCCACAGCGGGGAATTCCGTCATGGGCCTCTCGAAATAGTCCGGCCGGGTGAACCCAATATGCTTTTCCTGATGGGCAATGATGCCTCCCGGCATTTCTCGGAAGCCGGGGTGAAATTCGGATCAGATAATGGAGCGCGTGTCATAACGTTCGATGCTAAAGAGCTCGCTCCCGATGCCCATCCCTTGCTCGATGCCCTGGTACTCTACAATTCGCAAATATGGCTGCTCTATTACATGGCATGCCGCCGCAAGATCGATCTGGAGGACTACAAATATATGCACGTTGTCCCATATACCGAGGGAGACACATTCTTCTAGATTGAGGTGCTTCCATGCTTGCACTTGAGTTTCTCGAGCCCGGACAGATGCGGGTGACTGAGATGCCCGAGCCGGAGATCGGCCCAAGGGACCTTCTGGTGAGGGTCCACACTTCCGGTATTTGTGGAACCGACTTACACATCTTCCGCGGGAGTTACCCCGCGACTTTTCCTTTGGTCCCGGGTCACGAGTATTCCGGGATTGTTGAGGGTGTTGGCCCGGAGCTCGAAGGCTTCGTAGTTGGGGACGCTGTAGTAGTCGATCCGAATATCCTTTGCGGAGCCTGCTTCTATTGCCGCTCCGGGAACGTACACCTCTGCAGCAATATGGTTGCTCTCGGGGTCAATCTTCCCGGAGGCTTTGCCGAGTTGTCCCGGGTCCCGGCCCGGCAAGCCTATCGTTTACCGAAGGGACTCCCGCTGGATCAAGCTGCCTTGTCCGAGCCGGTCGCCTGTTGCCTTCGGGGAATGGATCTTGCCGAGGTTCGTTCCGGTGACCGAGTTGCGATTTTTGGAGCCGGGCCAATCGGCGTCATCATGCTGCAGCTTGCTCAGATGCAAGGTGCCAGCACCGTAATCATGATAGATCCGCAAGCAGGCCGCCGTAGACTGGCTGAGGCCCACGGAGCAGACTGGGTGATCGATCCGCTCGAGGAAGCAGTTGAATCTGCTGTTCGCCGTCAGTTCCCCGAGGGTGTCGAGGTTGTCTTTGACTGCAGCGGCAATATTGAAGCGGTAAAGGAGACCTTGAAGCTGGTTATGAGGGGCGGGAAAGTAATTCTGTACGGCGTTTGCGAAGAAGGCGCCAGTTTTGAGCTCAACCCCTTTTGGGTGAATGAAAATGAGATTACGATCCGGGGTGCCTACAATAATCCCAACACCATGGGGAGGGCTGTGGATTTGCTGGCCAGCGGGAAACTGACTGCCGGCTCCGTTGTAACGCACCATTTTCCTTTGCAAGAAGCCCCGGAAGCCTTCCGTATCACAGGATCTTCTGAAACATTGAAAGTGGTGATTGATCCCAATGAATAGAATACAACGGGTGATGGATATTGTGTTTTTGCTGTTGTTGACCTTGACGGCTTCAGCTTTTGGCGAGACCGGCATGACTTCGCAGAATGTTGTTGTCTACAGGGAACCAGGTCGTTTCGCAGGATGGCCGGCCAATCATGGCATCTGGGCCTGGGGGGATGAGATCGTGGTCGGTTTTGAGTCGGGCTACTTCAGGAAGGGTGAAGGGAGGGAGCATGCCATCGACTACTCCCGGCCTGCTGATCACCTGCTGGCTCGAAGCCTTGACGGTGGGGAAAGCTGGAGCATTGAAGCACCTGAGAGCCTGAAGCCCCCTGCAGGGGGCCGAATTGCTGGAGTGCCAACACGGGAAGACGGGAAACAGCCTGTTGAATGCCCGGGGCAAATCCCCTTTACCCATCCGGACTTTGCCATGACGCTTCGCATGGAAAGCATCCACGTTGGGCCCTCGCGCTTCAACTACTCCATCGATCGAGGTAAGACCTGGGCAGGTCCTTTCAAAGTCCCCAACTTTGGGCAGAAGGGAATCGCAGCTCGAACCGACTACCTGGTGAACGGTCCCGAGAGCTGCCTCGTCTTTCTCACGGCTGCTAAATCCAACGGACGTGAAGGACGCGTCATCTGTGTGAGGACTACGGACGGTGGCAAGACCTGGAACCTGGTCTCCTATGTCACTCCGGAACCCGAAGGTAGAGATCATGCGATCATGCCTTCCACGGTTCGCCTCTCACCGAAGACCCTTCTCAGCGCGGTTCGCTATCGAAAGTGGATTGAGACTTTTCGGTCGGACGATGACGGCGAGAGCTGGTATCCAGTCAACCGGCCCTTCCCTCAAGGTGACAATCCGGCGAGCATGATCCGCTTGCGAGACGGGAGGCTAACGATCACCTATGGGGTGCGGCAGGCCCCCTTCGGAATTCGAGCTCGGCTGAGCAGTGATGACGGTCAGACCTGGGGGAAGGAGATCATCTTGCGTAGTGACGGCGGTTGTTGGGATCTCGGATACCCGCGGACAGTGGAACGTCCTGATGGGAAGATCGTCACGGTCTACTACTTCAATGAAGCCCCGGATCAGGAACGCTACATCGGCGCAACGATTTGGGACCCGGGGAGCCGATAGCAGAAAATGGGGTTCTTGAGGAGGGGGTCTCCCGCGCTGAGTGGACTTCGCGGGAACACTTCACTTAACGAAACACTGATTCGGGAAGATTGCCGTATAATTGAGTGCGCGGCACCTATATGAGAAAAGCTTCCCATTGCCATCACGAAGACTGTCTGAGCAGATTTTACGCGAGGTCCCTAAATCTTGTGCAGCGCGCTTTCCGGTCTGCCTTCGTGGTGATTTGCTTGTTTTCCCCTTGTCTTCTCGTAGCGCAGGTTGACCGCGAGGCCCTGGCAAGGGAGGAGGCCGAAGACTACTTTCTTAGATGGCTGGACGAGGACGTTGTCTACATCATAGCTGACGAGGAGCGAACAGTCTTCGAAAACCTGACCACGATCGATGAGAAAGAACAGTTCATTGAGCAGTTCTGGTTTCGTCGTGACCCGAATCCCGTTACTGCTCAGAATGAATTCAAAGAGGAGCACTATCGGCGGCTCGCTTATACCAGTGAGCGGTTTAGTACCGGGAAGCCGGGATGGAAGACCGATCGAGGGCGAGTCTATATCATTCATGGACCGCCGTACGAGATCGAAGCTCACCCCACCGGGGGGCAGCACACTCGTTCCATGAGGGAGGGCGGGGGACGTACGTCAACCTACCCTTTTGAAGTCTGGCGCTATCGACGTATAGAGGGCCTGGGCGATGACATCGTACTCGAATTTGTTGACAAAACTCTGACCGGGGAGTATCGACTCGCCCTATTACCGGACGAAAAGGACGCACTTCTTTACTTACCGAGGGCTGGTCCGACGCTGGCCGAGGAGCTTGGCCTGGCATCCAAGTCGGATCGTCCTTTTTTTAATCCCGAAAACCGGGAAAATTATCCCGGAATGATTCAGAGCGTACGAGACAACCCGTTTCTTCGCTATGAGACCTTTGCCAAGGTCCAGGGTCCGAAGGAGATCAAGTACAAGGATTTGAAAGGCATGGTAGAGATCGATGTCGGGTATGATACGCTCCCCCTGACCGTCGAGGCGCATTACTTCCGGTTAAACAAGGGCCAGGTCCTGGTTCCTGTCACCTTCCAACTTCAGAACAAGAATCTCACCTTTCAGATGGGGCATGGCGCGCATGTTGCGCGGGTAGCGGTTTACGGGGTCGTCACGAGCCTGTCCAAGCGGGTGATTACCGAGTTTGAGGATGACCTGACCCTGTCTTATCGAGGGGATGCTTTTGAGGCGGGACTCCTTCAGGAATCGGTCTATCAGAAAATCCTCTCTCTGGAATCAGGGATGCGTTACAAGCTGGACCTGGTCGTCAAGGACTTGAACAGTGAGCAGGTTGGAGTTGTCAGCCGGGGGTTAGTTCCGCCCAAGTACACCGATGAAGGTATTCAGGCGAGCCCGTTCATTTTCTCAAGCCATATCCAGCTTCTCCAGGAAGTCCCTGACCAGGATGAGATGTTCGTCGTGGGAGATGTGAAGATTCGGCCGAACATAAAGAAAGAGTTCACTCAGGATCTTCCGTTGGGTGTCTATCTCCAGCTCTACAATGTCGAGATCGATCAGACCAGCTTCACGCCATCTCTGGCCGTCACCTGCCAGATTTTGCGTAACGGAAGCCCGGTCAGTTCGGTGACCGGTTCGAGTGACGAGTCAGTCCAGTTTTTTTCTTATGATCGAGTTGTCCTGATTAGACAATTCAACCTCACGGGGCTGCAACCGGGTAACTACGAGATTCGGTTCAACGTCCATGATCGAATCAGCGACGAGCGAATCGAACTGAATGATTCCTTCAAGTTGGTTAAGTCGAAAGGAATGTCTAAGACTGGCTAACGTACCCCTTGTTTGCGGTCTTGGCTTTCAGTCTCCTGAGTCCGGGGCTACCTTAACTCCTTGCTAGAAAGACTTCGAGATTCTTGATGGGCATTCTTCGGTCGGCTGCCTGAGAGGCTGGGTGTGC
>JAUVSF010000005.1 GCA_030597245.1 Acidobacteriota bacterium | reverse complement strand
CCGTTCACCGATGACCGATGACCGATAACCGATAACCGACCCTACCCGTCACCGTCTTCTCCGCTTCAACAACTTCTCAGCCGGCAGGTGACCTGCAGTAGCTGCCTGCTCAACCAACGACCAACCCTCCTTCAGCTTCCAGTATCGGATTAGACTCAGGCCCAATCCGTAGATGTGCTTGGGCTGAGGGTCCTGTGTTACCAGATACTGCCACTGCTCAGTAGCTTCGTGGTAGAGGAAGAGTGCATCCAGGCATACTGCCAGATTGATACGAGCCCAAGAAGCCTCCGGATCGAGGCGGAGGCCACTCCTGTAATCCTCGATCGCTTCCCTGAAACGGCCCAGTTTCTGTTCCGCATAGGCCTTATGAAGCCGATACTCAGCGTTCTCCTCTTCCAGGCAAAGGCGCTCGAGTAGCGGCAAGGCGGCCGCCCACCGGCCCTGATTCTCCATCCTGACCGCGTGTTCGAAACGCACTCTACGAGCTGCGTTCTCAATCTCAGCATCCCCGGGGCTGACCGTGTAGGCTTTCTCGAGATAGCGGAGAGCCTCTTCTGCCCTCCCCACTGAGCTGAGGCAGAAACTAAGTTGCAACAACACGCCCGTATCCAGGGGATAGGCCGGTTCCACCTTCATGAACTCTGAGATCGCTCCATCCCAATCTTCAGCTAACTGCTTCCGGTAGCCCTCGAGTAGATGCAGATTGTCCTGTCTCTGAGTTGAAGCCTCGAGTAATGAAACGGCCGAGTCGAAATCGCCACGGGTCACGTACAGCCAGGCCAACTCTTGAGTAGCCCGAGAGCTGGAGGGATTGTGCTCAAGGATCTGATTGTACAGCTCGAGAGCCTTTTCGGGCTCTCCTACCTTGCGGTACAGATGAGCGAGAAAGAGCGTTCCCGTCGCGAACTCGGGAGCCTCAGCCGTGGCTTTCTCTAAGAGTGGTACCGCTTCCGAGGGTCGGCCTTCTGAAACCAGTTCCAAGGCTTTCATATAGAGTTCGAATGCACTGTCCAGCCTGGCGGCGGTCTTGCCGGCAGCCTCCGCTTCCGAGGCCACACCCAGTTCCTGATACAGTTCGGCCAGAAGTGACGGATAAAGCGGATTCTCGGGGTCCACTTCGCGGGCCATTTCGAGGAACTCAATGGCGCGGCCGGGATGACCCAGATGTCTCTGTTTGTCGCTCAATCGCAACAGTATTCGAGCATCCTCCGGAGCCAGGGCTCGAGCCAGCTTCAACTCCAGTACGGCTTTATCAGGCTGGCCGCTCCGATCCAACAGCGATGCGTAAAGACTTCTGTACTTCGGATTCTGCCCATCCAGTTCCACCGCCCGAGCACTACTCTCCAGAGCCTCCTCCTCACGGCCTTGCTCAAGAAGAGCCCTGGCGAGTTGGTATCGAAGCGAGGCTTGATCGTTTCCAGCCTCGAGCGCCTTCTCATATAGGGCAACGGCAGCTCCGGAATCCCCACCGGTCAATCTCAGATCGGCAAGAATCCCTAAGAGGGTAGGATTCACCTGCGGTTGCTGCAGAGCTCTCCTGACCAGACGTGCACTTTCCGAAGTCTTTCCGAGCTTCATCGAGAGCGCCCCTGCTGCGACTAACAGATCAGGATCCTTGGGAAACTGCTCCAGCCCTGCACGTGCAAGATGAAGGGCTTCCTCCCACCGGAAATCAATCATCAAACTCGAAACCTGCTGCCGGTACTCGTTAATGGACTGTGCAGGGAGCCAGGAACAGGTGAAAGCCAAGAGGATTATTGAGAAGATTCTGCGGCGGATGAGTGTCAGATTCATCGCATATTCTTCTAAATTGGGTTGGTGTCAGCGTTGCTGAATTTTACCTTGGAACGATACACCGATAACGACCCCCGCTATTATGTCACGAAGGGGTTAGGAGGTTGTGTCGCAACTTGAACTGAGAGGCCTTCGGGCAGCATACTTAAGCTGTCCCTGTTCGTCTTTGGTGTCGGTGACCCGGAACGCATGCGAGTCTCAATCATCTTCTTAATTCTCAGCTTCGTCCCGGTGGTCTCGAGCCCGTCCCGAGCAGAAGACGCATTCCGGAGCTGGAGTCTTCCGGAAGCTGTCGAAATCTTGACCAAATCGGCTTGGGTGCGTCAGGAAACCTTCACGCGGGTTGTGGGGGGGGTTGGCAGTGGCATACAGGGTGAAAAGGAGATCTATAGTACCTACTTTGTGAGGCTCCTTTCCGCCGAACCCGTTCGCAAAGCATACGCTCGAGTCCAGCTGATCAACCTCGGCTACGATCAGTTACCCGATGAGGAGAAGCAACGAGTTGATCACCAGATAGCAGAGATCGTCGATCTCGATGTCTCCAAGTGGATCATTGTGGCTGTCAGTTTTCGCTCCAATGACCATAACCGGGAATCGGGCTTCGATCGGTTTCTTGAAAGACAGTCCCTGGAAACCCTGAAGAACCGGGCTTACCTCTCGACAGAGAGTTTCCCGAGAATTCAACTTGATGCCTATTACCCGCCGAGGGAGGCCAGCGTGGGGGCAAAATTCGTTTTTCCGAGAAACCTCGAAGGCGTTCCTGTCGTCACAACTGATGACGAGACAATTGTGTTTGAATTTGACACACCGGGAAACGAGCCTGTCTTGAGGGCGATTTTTCCGGTCCAAAACATGATCATTTCGGGTAAACTTATATTATGAAGCGGGTGTCGATGCTGGCGTTTTTGACTCTTCTCGTTCTGGGTGGAAGAGTGTTCGCCGCTACGGCTACTGTGGAAGGAACTGTCCAGGAAACCTCCGGGGCTGCTGCTCCGAATGCTGAGCTGCTGGTCGTCAATTCTTCGACTGGTGAAGAGACTACCGTTAAGACGGATGATGCCGGACAATTCTCAGTTCAGCTCCCCCCTGGGCACTATCGAATTTATCGCCAGGACAAGGGTGGTCAGACCCTCTTAACAAAGATTCTAGTTGAGGAGGGAGAAACTCGAGAACTCAACCTGAAACCGGAAGAGGAAGGCGATTCATCGCTTGCCGCCATTCGCGAGTACGAAATTGGCGTCACTAAAACCTCGACCCTGAACTCTCAGAACCTATCCGACCTCATTAATCCCTTTCCGGCCAGGAAGCAGGGCAGGTTTTACGGATCGCTTTATGAATTCCACCGCAATGACAACTTCGATGCGCCAAACTACTTCGATCCTCCTGGCGAGCCCCTGCCGGAATATAAAAGGAACCAGTTCGGTTTCACGTTGGGAATGCAGCTTTCGTCTGCGATCTTTTTGTTCGGCAGCTATGACGGATTGAGAATTAACCAGGGCTCCACTCTTCTATCCCATGTTCCGAGTCCAGCTATGAAAGGCGGCGACTTCAGCGCTTTGGAGGTCCCGATCATCGACCCGTTGACCGGACTCCCTTTTCCCGACAACAGAATCCCTAAAGACCGCATCAGTCCGGTTGCTCTGCGACTCCTGGATGTCATTCCCGACCCGAACAGAGAGGATCCAGATCGTAACTATGTGAACAATGATCCGCTGGTACGGAACCATGATCACTTCAGTACCAGGGCCGATATAGATCTGAACCCTCGATCCAAGCTCTTCGTTGAGTATGTCTACACCAGAGCCAACCGTGTTCGTGTGCATAATTTTCCAACTTTCAACTCTGACACGGTGGGGAGAGACCACGAGGCTTCCTTGTCTTATAACTGGTCGGCATCCGACCGACTGCTTACATTTGCGAAGCTCGAGTTCGACCGAAGCAGCGACTATGGTCTTTCAAGGAATGCCGGAAATGAGGGATTGCTGGAATCACTCGGGATCGAGGGCCTCAGAATCAACGATCCCCTCGAGGAGGGATATCCGGCCTTCAACCTGACCGGATATACATCGTTTGGGGACCGGTCATCGCCAGAGAGTTCAGTCCGGAACCGCCTCTCTCTAGATACGAGTCTTACTTACGTTAAGAATAATCATACCTTTCGAGCAAGCTTCGAAATCACGGGACGTCAACTGAATAACTTCAGGTCTGATGGACGTTACAGAGGAGCGTTTTCTTATAACGGCACCTTCACAGGCGACGGTTTTGCAGACTTTCTGCTGGGGATACCCGATTCCGCGTCTCATGGGATTGGATCTGATCGTGCAGACCTGAGACGAAACCAGTTGGAGTTCTCATTCCGAGACCAGTGGAAAGCGAAACCCAACCTGTCTTTCTCGTACGGGATGACGTATCGATTCATCCCCCCTTATCATTCGATCGCCGACAACGTTTCGGGGTTTTATCCTCTGCTATTCGAGCCACCGGTCGATGGGGAAATCATTATCGCCGGTTCGCAGCGTGCCTCTGAGCTGGGGTTCGATGGTGCAGTGCCGGGGTCTTTGGTTTTCCCAGACAAGAATGACTGGTCTCCGCATCTTGGCCTGTCCTTGAGCCCGATGGGGACCAATCAACTGGTAGTAAGGGCAAGTTATTCCATCTGGTACAATCCGCCGAGCCAATGGTACTTTACCCGTTCACTCACCCGAAACTACCCGTTCTACTTTGTTGAGAGTGCAGAATCGTCAAACACTGAGCCGACCATCGACATCGAAGACCCTTTTGGAAGCGATGCCACAGCCGAAATGACGATGCGCGGGATGGAACCCCGGTTGAGCAACGCGTACGGGCACTACTGGAGGCTGGCGGTCAACAACGAGTTCGTCAGGAACTGGAGCTTCGAGGTGGCATATGTAGGTCGGAAAGGCTCGAGTGCGACACGCGTCATTCCGGGAAACGTGCCGTTGCCCGGTGAAGGACAAATCCAGGAACGGCGACCAAACCCCAATTTCGGCCGATTCTCAATCGTCAATGATGGCGGGAGTTTTACGGGACACAGTTTGGACTTCACGGCTCAGAAGAGACTCTCGGCCGGCTTATCACTACGCTCAGGATTTGAGTGGAATAGCATCCTTTCCGATGAAATCTGGGGAGATCCATCAAATCCAAGGAACTTGAGAGCGGAAAAGGCGACATCGAACTGGGTTCCAAAACGCCGATTTTTCCTCAACTACATTGTCGACTTGCCTTTGACGTCTCTGGGCCCCTTCCAGGACACCTCTGCCTGGGTTAACTGGGCCATCGACGGCTGGCGCCTCTCCGGGATTACCGAGATTCGAGATGGGAGGGCCTTTTCTGTTACGCTCCCGGGCGACTTAAACAACGACGGTGTTTACGGAGACCGTCCCGACCGACTCTCTTCCGGTGTCCTTCCTTCAAGTGCTCGGTCAATTGATCAATGGTTCGACACAAGTGCTTTTGCTGAGCCGGCCCCCTATAGCTTCGGAAACTCGGGCCGGAACATTTTGACAAGTCCGGGCTACCAGGCTTGGGATCTCAGCGTGATTAAGCAGACACGCTTCTCAGACGGAGATTTGCTGGAGTTTCGGCTCGAGTTTTTCAACGCCTTTAACAACGTCAATTTCGACCGCCCAAACTCGAGTTTCGGAACCGACCTGTTTGGCAAGATTTTTGGTGCTGCTCGAGCAAGGGAAATCGAGATCGCCCTGAAGTACTCGTTCTAACCCAACCCTCGGCCCCCTTCCCCCCTCTTTTCGTGCTCGTGATCCTGCTCGTGCTCGTGCTCGACACTCGTAAATCGAAATTCAACATTCGTAAATCGTAAATCGTAAATGTCTTGTCGTTCGCCTTCCGCTCCTCCCTTTCCCGGTCAACCACGATGACTCTTTTCCCGGGCCTTTCAACCCACATTACTTTCAAGCCGGTTGCTGAAGGACCACTGGCGTCTCAAAGGAACTGCAAGCGTCCCGCCCGCTGTGACAGGTTGCTGACTAATCGGGACGCTGGCAGTTCCGCCGTCGATGCAGAGCGGCCTTGCCGACAACATCAATTCACGGAAAGGTCGAGGGTGCAGGCACAGGCGAGGATGAGACGCTAAGCAGGTACGGTTCCTCAGAACCACACTCTCGGAAGGCGGTCGATTACGAGTACGAGCACGCGCACGCGCAGGACGGTGCTCTGGTTGGCAATCCCAGGTTCCGGATCAGTAGAGAAACATCGGCTTGCCCATAACATCGGTCACTTTGGGTCGATACTGATCGAGATCGTAAAATGTGTCGACATCGACACGCTTGACGCCTTCGGCGAGGATGTCAAGGTCTTCGTGGCCATAACGGCCCTCCCGAAGCACCACCAGGCGACCCGTCTCACCCTTCTGGATCAGGTCAATGGCAAGACTTCCGTAATTGGCCGAAACCATCCGATCCAGCGAGTCGGGGGCTCCGCTTCTCATCAAGTAACCGAGCTGTTGATAGATGATATTCCGGCCAGTCCGGCGTCGGATTTCCGCAGCGGTCACGTTTCCGATTCCGCCCAGCTTACGGTGGCCGTAAGCATCCGCAGGACCCGATTCGAGGATCTCTCCTCCAATCATCCGAGCTCCTTCAGAAATGGTCAGAACCGCATAATTGCTGGGACTCCGCTCCTGATCGTCAGCCAAAAGCCTGGCCAATCTATCCGGATCGAACGGGACTTCACTGATGATAGCCCTGTCAACTCCCGCCAGGTAGGCAGCCATTAGGGAAGTTTCGCCGGAGTTTCGCCCAAATAGTTCAACGATCCCTATCCTCTCGTGCGACCCAATCGATGTCCTCAACTGAGTGATGTACTCAACACTTCGGGTCACAGCAGTCGAGAACCCAATGCAGTAATCCGTCCCGTAAACGTCATTGTCCATCGTTTTCGGGACTGCAACAACCTTGACACCCTCCTGATACATGCGGTGGGCATAACTAAGCGTATCGTCACCTCCAATCGGAATCAGAGTCCCAATACCCAGATGATCCAGTACCTTCAGAATGTGACCTGTTAAATCGACGGACTGGCGATGCTCCTGTGCTGCAGATGTATTCCGAAGGAATAGTGGGACGTGTTCCTTGTCGACATTCGACGGATTAGTACGAGAAGTATGAAGAAAAGTGCCACCGGTCCTTCCAACAGTCCGCACCATCTCTTTCGTGAGGTTAACGGTGTGCTTTTCCGGTGAATCCTTATCGTCGAGATCGTAATTCAGGAGTCCCCGCCAACCTCGGCGGATTCCTATCACCTCATCTCCATCGTCCGTAGCCCTGTAAACGACTGCCCGAACACACGGATTAAGGCCGGGCACATCACCGCCACCTGTCAAGATTCCAATTCTCTTGCCCATAGAAATATCCTGAAATTAGAAAATAGCGAATTCTACCAAAGTTTGTGACTCTCCTCAAAACGGCAACCGGCGGGACCGCAGTTCTCGGATACCATTTCGAATACGACGACCAGCAAGAGGCAACGCAAGGAGAATGAGTCCAGTCCGGTCTAAACAGTCAGGTCGGGAATGTCAACCCACCGCCGATCAGTCCATGACTCCACGGCCTTCTCCGCCAACTGCACCCCCTTCGCACCCTCGAAAAGATCCCATGGGAAAGGTGAATCTTCGAACACATGTCTCAGGAAAAGCTCCCACTGAACTTTAAAAGCGTTGCAAAACGGTTGGCGTTCGGGAACCACCATCCAATCGTCAAAGTAGTCTATCGTACTTTCTATGTCAGGGTTCCAAACCGGCCTCGGTGTCGCTGCCCCAGGCTGCACAAAACAATCACGCAGCCCCGCGACTGCAGATCCCCCCGTCCCATCCACCTGGAGAGTCAGAAGATCATCCCGCCTGACACGAACACACCAGGAAGAGTTGAAGTGCGCCACCACGCCATCCTCCAGGTCGAAGGAAGCGTATGCTGAATCCTCGGCGGTGCAACTGTACTTCCGGCCTAATTCATCCCATCGCTCGTTCACGTGAGTAGCAGCCAGACAGGACAACGCTTTCACGTCTCCAAACAGGTTGTCCAGAAGATAACGCCAATGGGGAAGCATGTCCTGGATGATGCCTCCGCCGTCCTCTTTTCTGTAGTTCCACGAGGGACGCTGGCAGGGAACGGTATCCCCCTCAAACACCCAGTATCCGAACTCTCCTCGAACTGAAAGAATCCTGCCAAAGAACCCTTCATCGATGAGCCCCTTCAACTTGATCATCCCGGGCAGCCAGAGCTTGTCTTGCACTACACCATGCTTCACGGGCGCCTCATTTGCCAGTCGGCACAAACAAACGGCATCAGAGAGCGTAAGGGCGGTTGGCTTTTCGCAGTAAATGTGTTTGCCGGATTCAATTGCTCTGCTCACTGCTTCGAAGCGTAAGCTCGTCGTTTGCGAATCGAAATACACTGAGCAACTCGAGTCACTCAGGGCGGCATCCAGACTGGTGGTCCACTTCTTCAGTCCTGTGGCTTCTGCCAAATCCTCGAGTTTCGAAGGATTTCGTCCCACAAGGAGAGGATCGGGAACAATAATGCTGCCGTCTTTAAGTGTGATCCCACCCTCCCTGATAATCTCGAGAATTGACCGCATCAAATGCTGGTTCGTACCCATGCGGCCAGTCACACCGTTCATGATGATGCCGACGGATTGTCTATTCATCGCGAAACTCCCTGAATCGTTTCAGATGACGGTTTCTGGTTCCCATCTGTCGTGTAACAACCGGCGCTCACAGATCTCGCCCACATCCCTTTGAAGGCACAAACAAGCGACGTTCACACCTTGCCAAACTGAGGTTGAGCGCCCTCAGGAAGGGATGGAACCTCGATTCCCTCCCTTGGAAGCGTCCCATCCAATTCCTGACGCCAGTGAGCGACATCTCCAGCCGGGGAGTAGCAATAAACCATGACCATTCGGGCATCTCCCGTATTCGTCACCTGGTGGAACTCTCCGGGAGGAATATAGACAGCCTGCCCGGCCCTGATCGGGGCTCTTTCTCCGCCAAGGCACATCTCCCCCTCACCTTCCAGTACAAAATAAATTTCCTCCTGGTCCTGGTTATGCCAGGGAACCTGTCCCCCTGCAGGCTCCAGCGTCACATATCCCATACAGAAGTGTTCCGCTACGATTGGCGAAAGACCTCCGACCAAGTTTTGAGTGCGGCGTCCGGCTGGATATCCCCTTCCTTCAGTTTCCGCCAAATCGGCAATAATCATCTTCTTTCTCCGTTTTCGATAATCTCGTAGTTGCGTAAGCGCTTAACCGCGAGTTGTCTTCCAAAGCTAAACCGTCAGCCGGTGGGACGGGAATGATCCTACTTCTGATGTTCGATCGTCTCCAGGATTCCCTGAATATATCCGATCGCCCGTGAAGCAGCAGATCTACCATCCGGGAAGTAATCAAAGGGTTCAACGGAGACTACGCCATCATAACCGTATGCATTTAGAGCCTCAAAAACCGGTGCAAACAGGTCCTCGCCCTGTCCCGGTGCCCTCAGGTTCCGATCGTTGACATGTACGTGTCCAATCACACCCTGGGGAAACCATTCACGAATCAGGTTCGGTATCGATTCCGTCTCAGAGGAGAAAGCTGCCTTCGTATCCAGCATCGTGCGAAAGGCAGGGCTCCCAATCCGACTTACCAGATCGGCGGCTTCAGAAATGGTGTTGATGAAATTGGTCTCAGCCTTACTGAGAGGCTCGATACAATAGGTGACTCCTTTGGCTTCAGCTTCACGGGCTATCTCAGCAAACACCCCTTCAGCACGCCTGCTTCCCTCTTCGCGATCCTCTTCATCAGCGATGAGTCGCTGCTTTGGGGATCCATGGACCAGGACACTCCCTCCCAAATCCGCACACAGTTCCACCAGCCCGCGCATCACATCCAGCGTCCGTTGCCTGACCGAGTCGTCGGCAGTAGTGACCGAGAGCCCGGCCGGCGTCAGTAATAGCCAGTGGAGCCCAGTGATCTTGATACCCGAATCAGCGGCAAGTCTTCGCCATTCCGCCCGTTTCGAAGCAGAAACAAGGTGGGGTTCCTCATCGAGTGTGTAAGGCGCTATCTCCAGCCCTCCATACCCTAACGCCGAAGCAAAAGAACACTGCTCGGCGAAGCTCATGTCACGGAGAACTTCGTTGCAGAGAGAAATAATCATGGTCTCTAATCCTAGCATGCCGAGGAGTCTCTGCGGCAGGCTTCAGACCCTGGTTTCGTTGATCGGAAGTCAGTAAACTAAAGAGTGATTGAGAAACGTTTGTTTCTCCACTAAGATGCCCGAATGATCCGCAGTAATCCAAGTATCGCACCATCAGATCTCCTGACCAAAATTGAACGGCTTTGGGAATCCTCAGCTTCAAAGATCAGAGCGGTGGATTCGAGCTTCGATTTCTCTACCGGTTCGCCGGTATATACCGTCCAGGGAAGATACTGCACGGTCGGCTGGACAGAGTGGACGCTCGGATTCCATTACGGGTCCGCTCTTCTTCAATATGATGCCACGCTCGAACCCGCTTTCCTGGAATTGGGGCGAGCCGGGACCGTCGGCAGAATGGCAGCCCACATTACGCACATGGGGGTGCACGACCACGGCTTCAATAATGTAAGCACTTTTGGCAATCTCAGACGTCTCATTCTTGATGGCCGGCTGGAGGCAAGTTCCTGGGAAAAAGACTTCTATGAACTGGCTCTGAAAGGCTCGGCTTCGGTGCAGGCGCGGCGCTGGACAGAGCATCAGACGGGAGGTTTTATCTACTCCTTCAATGGACCCCACTCTCTGTTTGCCGACACGATCCGATCCTTGCGCAGTCTGGCCCTTGGGTATCTCCTTGGACACTCTCTCCTCGAGGAAAACGATCGCACAGTATCTCTTCTGGAGCGACTCATCGAGCACGCCCGTTCTACAGCCCGGTATTCGGTCTACTATGGGGAAGACAGGGATCATTACGACGTGCGAGGAAGAGTCGCCCACGAGAGCATTTTCAATATCAATAACGGAAACTACCGCTGCCCCAATTCCCAGCAAGGATATTCTCCACGATCCACGTGGACACGAGGCCTGGCCTGGATCATTCTGGGGTTCGCCGAGCAACTGGAATTCCTCAGATCTGTGCCCGATGATGAGTTGGAGACCTGTGGGGGCCGTGCCGAAATCGAAGGCTTTATGCTCGAAGCTGCAAAGGCTGCGGCTGATTTCTACCTTGAGAACTCGCCCGCAAACGGTATTCCCTACTGGGATACGGGTGCACCGGGACTTGAGAAGATCGATGACTACCTGGAAATCCCCGCCGATCCGTTCAATGACCATGAACCAGTTGACAGCTCCGCCGCCTCAATCGCAGCCCAGGGGATCCTCCGCTTGGGGACTTACCTCAGGGCCGGTGGATCGGAGCAGGAGGCAGCCCACTACCGACAGGCGGGTCTAACCATAGCAGACACCCTTTTTGATTCACCCTACCTGAGCGTCGATGCCGATCACCAGGGGCTGATACTCCACTCGGTCTACCATCGTCCCAACGGCTGGGACTACGTTCCAGCCGGTCGGTCAGTGCCCTGTGGTGAATCGAGCATGTGGGGAGACTACCATGCACGCGAACTCGCACTGTACTTACAGAGAATTATCAGGAAAGAAACTTATCTCACCTTTTGGGGCGGAGAGGAGCAGAGGACATGAAAAAGGTAGCTCTCATAACCGGAGGGACCAGAGGGATTGGACTTGGCATCGCTTCGGCTCTGACAGAAGCGGGTTTCGATCTTGCGCTGTGTGGCGTCCGAAGTGAAAACCTGGTCAGCCAGACTATCGAACGGTTGGCCTCCCCGGGGCAACAGGTTCTTTACTACCAGGCCGACGTCTCCAGACCGGAAGCCGGAATGCAGTTGGTGCAAAACATACGCGCCGACTTTGGCTCGCTCAATCTGCTCGTGAACAACGCCGGCGTCGCACCGAAACAGCGCATGGACATCCTCGAGGCAACCGAGGAGAGTTTCGACTGGGTGTTCACCGTGAACATGAAAGGACCCTACTTTCTGACCCAGACGATTGCCACCTGGATGATTGAACAGAGGAAACAGCACCCCGAGTTCGATGCAACGATCGTCAATATCTCATCGATTTCCGCCACAGTAGCTTCAGTCAGCAGAGGTGAATACTGTATTTCGAAAGCCGCCATTGCCATGGCTACGCAACTGTGGGCGATCAGGCTTTCAGAATTCGGGATTCCTGTCTTCGAAGTCCGTCCGGGCCTGATCGAGACCGACATGACAGCAGGGGTCAAGGAGAAATACGATCAACTCATCAGAGAAGGACTGATCCCACAGTCGCGATGGGGAACCCCCGAAGATGTGGGTGAAGCTGTTGCTGCTCTGGCAACCGGCTGTCTGCGTTACTCAACGGGCCAGGTACCGATGGTAGACGGTGGAATGACACTTGCTCAGCTTTGAGGCTTGGGTCTTGGGGCTTGGGGCTGGGGATCAAACCACTAAATCACTAAGACACAAGAAGATCTTACTAGTGAATTCGTGCTTTAGTGGTTGATCCTGTTTCCCTCCGCCCAAACGGGGGGGCGGCATCTGGGGGTGCAGGGTCAAGACATCGGGGTCCGGTATCTGGCGACAGGCATCTGGCATCCGGCATCCGCCATCCGGTATCCTGAAACCTGCCTTGCATCCAAGTTGAAGCACCGGCTTGTAGGGGGGCAATGTGGCTTACATACGATGCAGACGCAACTGGAAGTACGGATGAACAGAACGGTTGGAATCATCACTCTGCTTCTTTTGCCGGCATTAACGGCCGGCATAGCCACAATCGAAGCAAGCAGCGACGTTCCTAAGCGAATCATTTCTACTGCTCCCAGCATCACAGAGATGATCTATGCCCTGGGGGCGGAAGGTGAACTCGTGGGTGTAACCAGCTATTGTGACTTCCCCCCGGAAGCGCAGCAGAAACCGGTTATTGGGGACTTCGCAGTTCCCAACATCGAATCAGTCCTCAGTCAGAAGCCCGATTTAGTGGTTATACTCTCGGGGCGGGCTGATCTCGAGGACAAATTGAAGCCCTTCTCACTGCCTGTGCTGGTGCTGGAACATGAAACACTTGCCAAGATCTACGAATCAATCAGGATACTCGGGAAACGCATCGGTCGAGAAGATGCGGCCACTTCCTTGATTTCTGATATCGAAAGGGACCTTGCGGAAATAGAAGCCAGACTATCCGGATTACCGAAAAAGGAAGTGCTCTTTCTGGTAGGCCGGAATTCCGGCTCATTGACCGACATTTATGTTGTCGGAACCCGAAGTTATCTCGGCCAGTTAATTGAACTGGCCGGAGGAAATAACATCTTTTCCGATCTACCGGCCCCCTACCCTAAAGTCTCAATTGAGCAGATACTGGTCAGAAACCCTGAGATCATCATCGATATGTCTTACATGGAAGCACCCGACGATAGGACACTCGGACAGGCACGTGAGATCTGGGCTCAGTTTCCACGTATTAGGGCGGTGGAGAACGACGGTGTCCATATCGTCTCCAGTGACGTCTTTCTTGTGCCGGGGCCCCGAATCGCCGAAGCTGTAGCATCATTGGCGACAATCTTCCACGGGAAAGACTTCAAATGAACGAGTGGGTAATTGAGGCAAAAGGTTTGAGATACAGTTTCGGTACCGTCCCGGCGCTGAAGAACATTGACCTGTCACTCAAAGCGGGCGAAATCCTAGGCCTTGTTGGACCCAACGGTGCCGGAAAGACTACGCTCCTTCGTGTGCTTTCCGGTCTGCTGACAGAGTGGACCGGCACACTGTCTCTCAGGGGTAAATCAGTCCGGGACTGGGACCGACGTTCGTTTGCCAGGGTTGTAGCCTACTTACCGCAGAAGATCCAGATCACATTCGCTTACACCGCAAGAGAAGTGGTACTGATGGGACGACTTCCGCACCAGGCGGGCAGCTTATTCGAGACAGCTGAAGACCGTTCAGTCATCGAGGAATCACTCGACTCAACAGACTGCCTCCACCTTTCAGAAAGGTACTTCAATGAACTGAGCAGCGGGGAGCAGCAACTTGTCGGTTTGGCAAGTGCTCTCGCTCAGCGGCCCGAAGTCCTTCTACTTGATGAACCGACGGCCTTCCTGGATCTCGCCCACCAACTTCAAATCTACCAAATCCTCCGTGAACTTCACCGGCAGCGAGGTTCAACCCTGATCCTGGTAACTCATGACCTGAACCTGGCAGAATCTTTCTGTAGCCGGGTTGTCTTCTTAAAAGAAGGGAGAATCGAAGCTGACATAACGAAAAAGGCGGAATCCAGCGATCCCTTGATCACCCCAGAGTTAATTCAGAAAGTGTTCGGTGTCGAGTCACATATCATTACGGACGGCACCAACAGTCGAGTGGTCCTGTCATATGGAGACTAGAGAAGCTGTTCTCGCAAAAAGAGCATTCCCGGACGACTCGAGAAGATGATTTGAAGATGAGAGCCATTCGACTGACGAAAACCCGATTCGTTCTGTTGATGATCGGATCGTCTGCGCTTTTCTTCCTCGCCATCCTGATAGCCCCGTTGGTGGGCCCAACCTCCTTGAATCTAAAGCAAGCGATCTGGAGTCCGGAAAGCCTCGATTTTGAAATCCTGCTCAGAGCCCGCCTCCCGCGCGTCCTTTTCGCCGCCATTGTCGGCGGTGCTCTCTCCGTGTCAGGAGTCGTTTTCCAGGGCGTGCTCAGAAATCCCCTGGCCAGCCCATTCACTCTGGGCGTCTCGGGAGGGGCTTCGCTCGGAGCGGTACTAGCCATCCTGCTGGGCTGGGAAATCAGTTTCTATGGATTTGCATTCCTGCCACTCGCATCATTTGCAGGGTCGGTGGTGGTCGTTTCGCTTGTCTATACCCTCTCGAGGACACAGCGCCACGTTTCCCCGTTCACGTTGCTTCTATCTGGAGTTGTCCTGAACTGCCTCTGTGCTGCGCTTATCATGTTGATCCACTACTTCTCGAACTTCACCAAGTCCTTCATGATGGTGCGCTGGATGATGGGAGGCCTTGACGTCTACGACTATTCAGTGATCGTCAGCTTAATGCCGTTTCTCGCGATTGGATTACCGATTCTGCTTTACTTGAGCCGCTATTTGAACGTGCTCAGTGCCGGCGACGACTGGGCTGCCAGCCGGGGAGTTAGTGTCAACAAGGTAATCACGCTCCAGTATTTCGGAGCATCCCTGATTACCGGTTCGGTTATCGCCTACAGTGGTCCGATCGGGTTTGTAGGATTGATCGTCCCTCACATTCTCCGTTTAACGTTGGGAGCAGATCATCGAGTACTGGTGCCCGCTTCTTTCTTCGTTGGAGGGGCTTTCTTGATCGTTTGTGACGCCATCGCCCGAACCATTCTGTCGCCAGCAGAGATTCCGGTCGGAATCTTGACTTCTATCCTCGGGGGACCGTTCTTTCTTTGGTTGTTGACAAAGAGACGACGAGACATCTTCTTCTGAGTTTCAGGGATTTGTTACAGGGGAGACACTTGTGCCCGAGTGAAAAGCCGGCGTCAAGAAGTGTGGTACCCGGCTTGTTAGGAAGGCTGAACTGGGGGCTGGGGGCGAACGACGAACGACGAACGGTCTCGGGGGCTCGAGGAAGAAGTCTCGAGGTCTCGGAGTCTCGAAGGCTTGGGAATTGGTGCTTGGGCCTTGGGTCTTGGGTCTTGCTCCCCAGGGGCATCCGCCTTTGCTCTCCGAGCTACGGAGGAGAGGCCGGCACTTGTCATTTACCATTTGCCATTTGTCACTGGTCCCAGGTACTTCAATGGACTCAGAAACCTCTACAGCGCGAATAGCTCCATCCCTACTTCCGGCAATGAACCCCTATAAAACTGTTATAGTGACTTGTTCCCTCTGGATTTGAAGTTTTCGTGTAACCGTGACCAGGGGAGTCGCAAATGAATCGAAGATCAATAGTTCTCACCCTCTCGACAGTCGTGGCGACATTAGGCCTTTACCTATCAGCCAAGAGTGATGCTGTTCACGTTGAAGCCCTGGACACGATTACAGCAGTGGAACTCGAATCAATTGTGTCTTTTCTCGCTTCTGATGAGATGCGGGGCAGGGAGGCCGACTCACTCGCCAATGCAATCGCCGCCCGGTATCTCGCCCACAGCTTTGAGATGCTGGGACTGGAGCCTGCTGGTGACGATGGAGGCTACTATCAACACGTCACACTGACCCGATCCCAAATGGGCCAGGACAACGAGATCCGTCTCACGGACTCAGCATCAGGCCGGACTTTTGAAGGCGAAATCCTCACCGATTTCGCCCCTTCTCGCTACAGCGGAAAAGGCGAAGCCTCTGGGCAGCTTGCATTCGTTGGCTACGGAATCACCGCTCCCGACTTGAACTACGACGACTACCAGGGGATCGATGTACGAGGCAAAATTGTCGTGATTCTCGAGGGAGAGCCGGGTGAGAAAGACCCCAAGAGTCCCTTCGAAGGATTCATTTCTTCTGATTACAGCCGGGCACCGTACAAGTTCAGGAATGCCCAGGAACATGGCGCTGTGGGTGTCATCCTGACTTCTCCAGCAGCGAGCGGCAGGAAATCTCGGTCGGCCTGGAGAAAGGATGGGAAGAGTAGAGGTTTCGGGCTTGAAATCTGGTCAAGCGACCTCGATATCCCGGCGATCTGGACTTCTCGAAGATTCTTCGACCAGATTCTGAAGGGTGAGATCAGCATCGAGGACCTTGTTGGACGGATCGACGAGCGCTATCTACCTGAAAGCCGGCCACTCGACAGGTTCCAGGCGATGATCCGAACGGAGGTGACCCGCGACCAATTCCAGGTCGAGAATGTCCTGGCGAAACTCCCAGGCTCCGATCCTTTCGTGAGGCACGAGGCTGTCCTGATCAGCGCCCACTTTGACCATATTGGTGCCCGCAATGATCGCATCTTCAATGGGGCCGACGATGACGCCAGTGGAACAGCAGCGGTTCTGGAAATCGCGGAGGCGTTCGTACAGAGTCCGGTCAAGCCGAGACGATCGATCGTTTTTTCCCTTTGGAATGCAGAAGAGAAAGGACTACTTGGCTCGCGGCACTACGTGCATCGTCCCCAGTATGCACTTGAGGACACGGTTGCTGTCCTCCAAATGGATATGATCGGAAGAAACCAGGAGGTTGATGACCCTGAAGATAGCCGGTTTGCGGGGCTTGAGGCGCAGAGCGCTGAAGAGAACGCAAACACGTTGCATGTGCTCGGCTTCAGCAGAAGCAAAGACATGAAGCAATTGGTTGAGCAGAACAATGCTGAGATAGGGATTGATTTCTTGTACGATCTGGAGAATCATCCCTTGAAACTGATTGCCCGGTCTGACCACTGGCCATTCCTCGCGAAGGGTGTTCCCGCCTTACTGTTCACAACGGGCCTCCACCCCGACTATCACCAAACCTCAGATACGGCCGAAAAAATCAACTACCCCAAGATGGAAAGAGTGGCTCGATTGGTCTTCCTCTGCGCCTGGGACTTGGCTAACCGTTCGACCAGGCCAACTTTCGACAAGAGGAATGACAGCCATGAGAGAGATGACTCTTAGCAAGGAGTTCGTTCGACAGTCCGAACGATTCCTCGCTGAGGACTTCCTTCCCAAGCTACGGGCGGCCATCGCTCTCCTTTCCGAAGATGAATTGTGGTGGCGACCCAATCCGCAAAGCAACAGCGTCGGTAACATGGTGCTTCATCTGAACGGGAATGTTCGGCAGTGGATTGTTTCGGGCGTCGGCGAGGCCCCAGACCAGCGCCAACGAGCTCAGGAGTTCTTGGAGCAAGGCCCGATGCCGGCCCAGGAATTGATCGAGAAACTCGAGAATACCGTCGCCGAGGCCATCGACGTATTGAGGAAAATGGATCGGACAACCCTTCTTGCCAAGAGGAAGATCCAAGCCTATGAAGTGACGCTGGTCCAAGCCATCATTCATGTGGTCGAACACTTCAGTTATCATACGGGCCAGATCGTCTACGTCACCAAGATGTTGAAGGGCGTTGATACGCAGTTCTATGACTTGTAGGGACAAAGATGTTGCTTGTCGACTCGAACCAGGGGCTAACGCGATCGCAACGATCTGTCCGCTCACGACTCCCTAGCGTCGTCTTCTGAGTTGACGCGCCTCCTCAATGGCAAGTCCGAGGCGAAACCGGGCGCTTTCGAAGGTCTCCTCGAGTTCCGCAAAGCCAATGTTCTCTCCCGTGTCTGAAAAGACGCGTGGGACGACTTCCTGGAGAGCTTCTTCAGTCAACTTCTTCAGTCCAAGACGGCTAGCCATCACCAGATACTGATGGTCCTGCAATCCTCGTCGGAAATTGGCCAATCGAATCGTTGAGATGGGACCCGGGATTCCCCGGTCATGTTCCGGGTGAAGAACTTCTTCTCCCGGGTAGATAAGGACTCCATCACCATTGGCATAAGATCCACCGGTATCGAAGGTGATTGGATTGCCCCAGACGTCCTGGTTCCGTGGAGCACCCGGTTTCATCTGATGATTATGACGCCAGTGAACTGAATGCCAGTAGAAATACAAATCAATCCCATGCTTGAAGCAGGCCCAGATGATGGCGCGAGAGTCGGTGGCCGGAGCATCGATCACAACAGCGCCGGCAAATGGACGGCCCCCATTATAGATCCAGTACTCATGCCCTTTCTCCCGCTCTTTGAGTGCTCGATCGATGTCATAGCCCTGGGGACCCGTGCACCAGTAATCTATTCTAGTGTCCAATGCCGCGGTATAAGCAAGTGTCACAAAGATGGGGAGTTTTCGTCCGGGACCCGGATTGGAGTGGATGTTGTCAGCAATATTGCGAATCCGATTGAATTGGGAGGAGTCCGGCTCATCGGGCATATATACGAACGTCAAATACTCATGAAGGTTTGCGTCCAGAAAGTTGATCCATTCGTCCGACGTCCGCCACGCACTGTCCCGGTCATCATAATCTGACCCTGGACCGTAGAAGGTATCCGGTATGATGATGTTGCCCACACCCTCGCCCGGACCTGCATAACTCTGTTCGCCGGTGAAATCACCACCCAGAAATCGCTGCTGGTTCTCCGTTGCGGATTCAATACTATAGGCGTGCACCAACTCGATCCGATTGCGATGGGCAAACCGATGGTATTCGGTGTCCAGCCGATGGCCCTGGTAGAGAACGGGTTGGCTGCCCTCGAAATAAACCATGGCATGCATCGTGTTCCTATCGGACAAGTTGAAATTGAAAAGCCGAAGCTCTAAGGGAAGAACAGACTCCTGGCCGTCTGCTGTGACCTGCAAAGATCCCCGATAGATACCTGGCGGCCGGTCTCGTCCCGTGTACACCTCAATCCAAATCGCTTGATTGCTCGATGGCTCAACGGACGGGGGAAAACCGCCCTTGCCGGCCTTCGCATTCTCCGGAACCAGTTGCACAGGTTTCCAGCCGGTTGGATCGGCAGGCGCACTGGGGCCGCTTCGATAAATCCAACTTGCCTTTGTAGGCTTCGTTACCTGCATGTAGTTCACGGAAAACAACTGAATCGACTGATTCCTGTAATCCGTGGGGTCCGGGTTCGGAGATGAGTAGATGATTTTCGATCCAGATACCTCGTGCCGCAATTCAGGCAAGGACACGTCCACGGACTCAATACCCTCCTCGTCAGACTCCACAATCAGCTGGAAGGCGACGATCTCATTGCGTGCGGCAAAGATGCTGATTGTTTCACCGTCCCAGACTGAATTCGAGTTCTTGAATGGGCTGTTCAGCTCCAGGCGATCAATCTTCTGTCCATCCCCCACAGCCCACAACTGATGGACCCCGCCTAAAGCAGAATTGGCGTTGCCCCCCACCATGAGCACCATGGTGAGGAAGCTCAAGACTTTCCCCGTCAACACCCGTCGGCAACCCAAGTCGGATCGCTGGAATCTGATCGCGGTTTCGTTCATTGCTTCGTCCTTAGTACTTGGCAAACGCTACGAAATCATTCACTGAAATCACGTCTCCATCAGAACCGATTTCTGTCACCTTCCCTGTAATGGGCTCTCCTTCCGTTTTCTCAAACCCAACACTAGTTCCATTGAAAACGAGAACTCCACTGGAACCGTTGAGAGAAGTCGTACGCTGAACACATTGAAAGCTGCTGCCGACCCAACTTCCAATGAGGCCGAATTCTTCGCTCTGAGAATCACCCGTCCTCCTACCCAAACCGATCAGGTTGCGGCCTTCCGAGTCAAGAACCCAGAACCCCGATTCAAGCAGGGTCTCCGTCTGATCCCGTATCTCGTATTGAAGGGAAAACCCGAGAGGGCGCACCGGCAAGCTGGTCATCTGCGAACCATCAAGGCGTAAGGTCAGGATTGGGATCGTTCGACTGGCCGAAGTCTCGACAAGTAATGTCCCGTTAGAGTGAACAAATGCGGGAAAGATCTCCGAAAAAAGTTTAGCAAAATGTTCGTTGGCATCTAACTCGATATGAAAGCGCTCCAGGAACAACTCCCCCCGGAAGAGGTCGATCGTGACCTCAACAGGTGCATCATCAGGGTTCACAAAGGCCACACCCGTGGCAACGTTTGGCTCTCGATCGTCGAACTGAATCTGGGCGAATCGATATCTCTTTGCATTCGTGACCCCCACTGAATCAAAGACCATTTCGCCGCTCCTGACCCTGAAAATGAGACTCCCCGATACTTTGCCGCCAGTGGCTGCAGAGCGAACCCGGAGCCAACCGTTTCTCAATTTCGATCCGGTCAAGCTGATTCGCACGGTTATTTCCTCAAACGGGCTCAACTGCCTTGTCAGGACCGCCGTAGGTTCGCCATCATCGAATTGCACCGGAAAAGGTTCGCCATTGCCATGCCCTTCGAAATCGCCCGAGAAGACTTCAAAGGTGACCGAGTCATCAGAAGCCACGTCGTTGGCGATCTGAAGAATCGTCTCAAACGACTCGCCAACAGCTATTTGAGGAAACGTGAGGTCCGACTCAGCCCATACTGAGACAGAACTCAAAAGGATTATCAGGTGGAACAAGGAGTTACGCATATCTTCCCTCCTCCAGAATCGAAAAGCTCCATGCGAGCGCCACACTTCAATACCAGTTTCGACAATGACTCTACGCAAGCGTGTCTGCGCGTTCAAAATCAGTTGAACGACTCGAAATACCCCGATCCCAGCACGTGTTGCGGGATGCTCAGACTGAACCTGAATACAAGCAAGGGCCTTGACAATCGAGCAGGTAATAGGCGAAGTTGAACTGATTTGTCCAAATTGTGGAGAATCCAGCTGAACAACGGAGGAAGCATGAAAAAAAGATACGTAGCCCTGTTCTTGTCGCTGTTATTCCTGTTACCCGCCCTGGCGCAGAATCGCACGAGGACCCGAATTCCGCTCAAGATCCCCGATATTCCAGGCTATAAGACGCTGAAATGTGACCTGCATATCCATACTGTTTTTTCAGACGGATCTGTATGGCCGGATATCAGACCCGAAGAGGCTTGGCGCGAAGGCCTGGATGTCATCGCTATCACCGACCACATCGAATACCAGCCGCACAAGAAAGATTTACCGACTAACCACGACAGATCGTTCGAGATCGCCAAGCCGCGCGGAGACCTTCTTGACATCATCGTCATTCGCGGATCAGAAGTGACCCGCGATATGCCGCCAGGACATTTGAATGCAATCTTTCTCAACTCTTCCATCCCCCTGGATACGGAAGAATGGCCTGATGCTTTGAAAGCAGCCCACGATCAAGGTGCTTTCATCTTCTGGAACCATCCCGGATGGGAAGGACAGCAGCCGGACAAGGTCGCCAGATGGTATCCCGAGCACTCGCAGCTGCTGGAACAGGGGATGCTGCACGGCATTGAGGTCGTCAACGAGCGACAGTACTATCCTGAGGCACACCGCTGGTGCATCGAAAAGGAGCTGACGATGCTGAGCAACTCGGATATCCATAATCCGCTGAATCTGGATTATCACGTCCGCCAGGGAGATCACCGCCCAATGACTCTTGTCTTCGCTCGGGATCGAAGTATCGAGTCAATCAAGGAAGCTCTCTTTGCACACCGGACCGCCGTCTACTCGGGGGCCCTTCTGATCGGCGAGGAGACTTACCTGCAGCCAATCTTCACGCGCTCAATCCACATCGAGAATCCTGCTGTAACAATTAAGGGGGACGGACGAGCCTACGTACAGATCCGCAACTATTCGGACATCGAGTACGAGCTCGAATTTGACGATCAGATCGTGGAGGTCGAGCTGCCTGATGAAGGCCTGGCCCTTCAAGCGAACAGGACAGTACTCCTGGAGTTAGAAGGCACTTCGGAAGATCGGTCAGGTACCAAGAAGATCACCGTTCCGTTCACAGTTCGGAACCTTCTAGTGGGGCCGGATATTGGCCTCAAATCAGAGTTCGAAATCGAGGTTACTTTCGTTCCAGAGGAGGAGTGAACCGAGGCTGGAGGATTTACCACCAAGACGCCAAGAGCACCAAGAAACACGAAGATGAATGGGTCTACCTTGGTGTCCCTGTTGTCCTTGGTGGTGAGTTTCTACAGCACAGCACCGCGAGCCTGAACCGGCCAGACGACTTCCACCTGTCCATCACGGACACCGATCACTTCGTTGAACAGGTTGTTGGCAACACAACAGTGATTAGGAAGAATAGTGACGACTTCTCCAATCTCCGGCTTGGAATCACAGCGAGAGAACTCGACGTGCCCATGCTCCTCGGAGAGCCCGTAAATCTGGGCCTCCGGGTATTCGAGAATGAGGCCATGCCCTTCAAGACCTAACAAATCAGAGGAAAGTGACTTACTACCCGCATCCAGAATGCCTCGCTCCTGAGATGGGCGACTGACCACGGTGCTCCTGATGGAGAAAGAACATTGCTCCAGTGTCATCGCTCCACTCTCAAGGGTGTAGCGGTCGCCGTAGACATACATGCCTGCCCGGTATTCGGTGACCTCTCGATGCTGGTGAGCTTCCCACATGCAGTGGGTACCTCCGACACTAACGCATGCAACCTCCATCCCCTTCGGCTCAACCAGCTTTCTTACTTCCTCGACAAAAGGACCCGTGTTTTCGTTCATCGGGTAGGTCATCAAACCGGCAAACTGCAGGCCGGGAGATGATTCAACTAAAGTGGCGAGTTCCGCTGCGAGCTGAGGTGTCTCGACCCCACATCTCTTCAGGCCAGTGTCGAATTCAACCAATACAGGGATATGTACACCGTTTTCGTGAGCGGCAGCCGATAGCCCCAATACCGTAACACTCGAATCGGCTGTCACACTGATTAGGGCTCTTTTTGCCAGCCGAATCAAGCGATTCAGCTTCTGAACGCCCAGAATGTTGTAAGGGACCAGGATATCTCGTATTCCTGCCTGGACCATTACCTCGGCTTCCCCAAGTTTCTGACAAGTAATGCCCGCCGCCCCCTGAGTCAACTGCATATGGGCTATTTCTGGAATCTTGTGCGTTTTAATGTGCGGACGATTCACGATTCCGTGCTTGTCAAGGTACTTCTGAAATCGCACGATGTTGGCTTCCAAACGGGCAAGGTCAACTACAGCGGCAGGGGTTTCAATCTCTGAAGCAATCATGATCCATTTACCATAACACCTTCATGATTCGGTTCCGAACGGCAAAGGGGACAAAGGGGACAATACCCAACTCCCAATACCCAACTCCCAACTCTCAATTTCCAATTCCCAATTTCCAACTCCCAATTTCCCAGCTCCCAGTTCCCAGGGCGTGTTGCTCAAATCGAAAAAGCGGAAGTTCGAAGTTCGAACTCCGAAGCACGAAACAACTCTCAAGCTCGAATATTTGAGGACTGAAACAGGATACTGTCTGTAAGTGACTGGAAATCAGACACTTCGGCGTGTTTGGACCTTCGACTTTCGAATCTCTAGCTTGTTTCGATCTTCGAGCTTCGAGCTTCGCCTGTGTACCTATTTTGGCAACAGACCTTAAAGCTACGGAGGACACGCGGATCACGATTACGATTACGAGCACCCCCCTTCGCTCTTCGAGCTACGGCGCGGCAGGCCGAGCACGATTTAAGATACCAAGCTCCAAGGTTCAAGCCATGTCCCCGGTTTCACCCTGATGACCGATCACCGATTACCGATTACCGACTACCCAGTTCCCAGCAAGCTTCGATTTCTGTTAGATTGTCACTTCATATGCTTATCTTCGACTCACATCTTGATCTGGCTTGGAACGTCATTGACTGGGGCCGAAATCTTTCTCTTGAAATCCATGAGATTCGAAAATCTGAGGAGGGGATGGAACAGACTGGTCGTGGCAGAAATACGGTTTCGATACCGGAAATGAGGAAGGCTGAAGTTGGCCTGGCAATTGCCACACTGCTGGCAAAACGGGTTGTGGAAGGAAATCCACCCTTTCTGCCCTATCAGGAGAGGAATGCCGCCTATCGGGCCGGCCAGGATCAACTGGAGTGCTACCGCCGGATGTGTCAACGAGGCGACTTAGTCTGGATTCGCAACTCAAACGACCTTACCGATCATCTCTCCAACTGGCATGAAAACGCACCAGCGGCTTCCCTTGGATTCCTTCTTAGCATGGAAGGCGCCGACTCGATCGAGAGCCCGAACCAGTTGCCGGAGTGGTGGGAAGCCGGACTCCGGATTATCGGTCCAGCTCATTTCGGTATAAACCAGTACGTACACGGCACCGGCACCGAAGGAGGCTTCACCCCGGAGGGATTTCAGCTGCTTCGTTCGATGGAGCAGGTGGGTTTCATTCTTGATATGACACACCTCGCTGATATCGCGTACCTCGAGGCGGCCGATCGATTTGAAGGGCCAATCCTGGCCAGCCATCACAACTCCCGTACCCTGGTGCCTGGGCAGCGGCAACTGAGCGATGAGCAGATGCGGATACTGCTTGAACGAGAGGCCGTGATCGGAGTGGCACTCGACGCCTGGATGCTTACGCCAAACTGGGTCAGGGGAAAGTCTACACCTCAAGATACCCGCCTCGAAACAGTCGTTGACCACATCGACTACATCTGTCAGATGGCTGGAGACTGTTCCCACGTGGGAATCGGTTCAGATCTCGATGGGGGCTTTGGCACTGAGCAGACGCCCGAAGATCTCGATACAATAGCTGATCTTCAGAAGCTGGAGCCGATCTTGGAGCGCCGTGGTTATTCTGAAGAAGAGATCAGGATGATCTTCCACGGTAACTGGATCACCTTTTTCCAGCGAGTCTTGGCATCCTGATCTGAACGTCACCCTCCGCCAGCCACTAAACACTAGAACACAGACCCGTATTCTGTGAATCAGTGGCTAAATCATCACATTGGCGTGCATCAACTAGCTTACATAGAAATACCGTCGCACAAGATGGCCGGGTGATGGCCCTGTAAGCCGACTAACGATGAAGCCAAGAAGAAAAGAGGCTGCCAAACCCCAGACGACCGGATGCAATCCGAAAAGATTGACTCGGCTTCCACCAAACAGGGTCGGTAAGAAAAATACCAAAATGACTCCCAGACCTCCGATCGCAGACGCCAAAGCGCCCTCCCGAGTCATGTCTTTCCAATAGATCCCGAGCAAGGTCGGGGCCAGAAAGGTGCACGCGAAACCACTGCTGGTGAAGACAACAATGTACTGCAGGAAGTCAATGGTACGAGTTGCCAGTAGAGTTACGATAACTCCCACAATTACAGTAGTTACATAGCTCGTCCACTTGGCCACCTTTTCGGTGACGTTCGGATTAATCGACCTTTGGTAGATGTCGCGGACGATTGAAGAGCTGATCAAAAGCAGGAAACTGTCTACCGTAGACATGACGGCTGCGAATGGGGCTGCTACAAATACAGCAGCCAAAACAGCATGCCACGGCCCCAGGTTGCCTACAATCCGCGTGGCCACCAGCACCATGGCCTTATCGGCGCTTTCAGGTGGAATGTACGGGAGGAGGATCCTTGCCGCCGTGAAGATGAAAACCAGAGGGATATAAATCACTGCGAAGTATGCCGTTACAATCAGCATTGCTCTCTTCAAAGTCTTACTGTCTTTGAATGCCATCAGCCTGACCATCATTCCCGGTTGGCCCATCGCCGTGATCGCCCACATCAGGAAATAAGAGATAGCGAGGCCCAAAGGATGAAACGGGAGCCCATCAGGCCTTCTTCCAGGCCCAAACAGACGCTCTTCACCCCTAGCGAAGTGCACGGTGGCAAACGGACCTACCTCCCTGGTGCCATCGTTCTCGTACGCCAGTTCAACTCGCAGCAGGTCGCCGAGGACAGGGTCACTCATAACAGTTTCTTTGACCTCTCGTGCGGTTGTGAGGACATGAGAACTTTCGTCAGTTGCCAGTTCCACTTGAATCACCCAACCCTGTTCAGACGTGCCTTCTTCAAGAGTGGCCCTCGGATAGTCCAGAGTAGCTTCCGAGACTACATACTGAAGGCCAACGATCGGAACAGACTGATAGGAGTCCCTTCTCAATATGAAAGCAAGATCATTGTTTTCTCCGGGAATCGACGTAACCAACGTTGGCGGCTGTGCCTTGAGTCTCTCAACCACCTGATCCAGCCCCCCCACCTGACTGACTATGACCGGTAGGAGAAACACAACACCAACGGCCATCACCACACCCTGCATAACGTCTGTCCAGACCACTGCCCGGAAACCACCATAGGCAGTGTAGATGACGACAACTGCAGCAAAAACCAGCAGGCCCACAATGTATCCCCAGCTTTCAGGCAGGTTGAAAGTCTCCTCGACGATAAGTGCGCCGGCCTGGAACTGAGCGACAAGATTACAGGTTGTGAAAAGCAGAATCGTGCAGGTAGTGAACAAGCCGAGAGCAGGAGATTCAAAACGATCTCGGAGAACGTCCGGTATTGTAATCGCTCCACTTTTTCGAGCCACCTGATTCAACCGTTTGCCCATGCCTCCCATTGCGCAAAGCGGGTAGATCAAATAGCTGCTAATCCAGAAAGCGAGGATCCATCCATAACTATAGATGAGCGAGGGGAAGCCGATAAAACTCCCTCCGGAAGTCGCTGTCGCCGCGAAGGCGAAGGCCAGCGACCAACTCCGGAGCCCGCGACTTCCCAGAAAGTACTCAGTCAGGAACTCTTTCTTTGCCAGGAAGCGATGTGAAAGCGCAGCCAGGACAAAAACACCTGCGATGTAGACCAGAAAGGTGGCTATTGTGATCGGGTTAGTGGACGTCATCTGGAACTCCGTCCCCCCGTAAGGCCCCATCTGAGCCAAGATCGTCTTCTTTAAAGTAGAAAAGACAGAACCACAGACTAAAGAGAATACAAAGAACCCAAGGCAAGACAACGCCGTAGAAAACCCAATCCGGGATGGCCAGCCCCAGTGGAGTGGTGAGAGATGCCGGATCACGGTTGAAACTCGACAGAGGGCCTACAAGCGCGCCTATGTCCGGCCCGGTCGATTCAGGAGTTCCTTCATGAGACAGGTACCCATAAAGGTAACAATAGGTGACGGTATAGATCAGGAAAACTGCCCAAGTGAGAAGAATGATCTTAGCCTCTCTCAGGGCGTTCCTATATAGCGGGTCTATCCTTGGGGAGTCTTCCGACACGCGAGTATTCTGCCAATCCACAGCCGAGCCTGCAAGCGATCTCTGATCTCTGGCCCCCTCCAGCGCCACGGTCCCCAACGAAGATCTTAGGTGGTATCAATCGCACGGGCTGGAGAACGGAGTCGATTCACCGAGATTCTTCGGCCTTCGATGAGAAAAGAACAGCGAAGGTCTCGATACCGCTAAAGAAGTTACCCAACCGCAGATTCTCGTTTGGGCTATGTTGATTGTTGTCCGGATTGACGATCGGGACTCCGATAATCGCATCGACTCCCAACACCTTATGGAAAAGATAGAGCGGTACACTCCCGCCAAGAGTCGGAAGAACGACAATACTTTCGAACGACTCTTCCATCGAGTCAACCATCCTTCGACACAGGGGAAGTTCCATCGGAGATCGATATGCCGGATATCCTCTGCCGCGCACAACGCGGG
Source organism: Acidobacteriota bacterium (assembly GCA_030597245.1). Taxonomy (GTDB): domain Bacteria; phylum Acidobacteriota; class UBA6911; order RPQK01; family JAPXNP01; genus JAUWTT01. Next base: position 4,718 of record JAUVSF010000005.1, on the reverse strand, counting down.
CAAGTTTCGGACTCTCGGCACGAGTCATCGCGTCCGGTTCCTCCCCGACAACCCGGTATCCGTTTTGACGGATATGGTTTATCACCCGGTCCTCCTGAACCGATGGGTCAATCCCGTGAACCAGCCGCAAGTCCAACGAAGCCGTAGCAGAATCTGGGATTATCGTACGAGCTTGCTCACCCACCCATCCGCTATTCATGCCTCGTACATTCAGCGAAGGCAGGTTAATAGATTCAACCAGGCGGGCGGAGGTTTCCGGCTGAGCTATCCAAAGATCCGCCATTAACTGCGCCTCGACTCTTGGAATGCGGTCCAGATAGGTGCGTTCCAGTGGACTCAAAGGCACAATACCGTCGTAGAACCCTGCAACTTGGACTCTCCCATCGGAATCCTTCATCGATGATAAGAGTTCGGCCAGCATCATTGCCGGGTTTGGCGCCCAATTGCCATAGTGCCCACTGTGCAGAGGGTGTCTGGCTCCGTATACAGTGATTTCGAGAGTAGTGATCCCACGGGCGCCAAAGTACAGCGTGGGTTCACCTGTAATAAAGACAGGTCCATCGGCGACGAGCACAGCATCGGATGCCAGTCGGGTGCCGTATTGCTTCAGAAACTCCTGCAAATTGGGTGAGCCCGCTTCCTCCTCTCCTTCAAAGAGAAACCGTAGATTGAAAGTGAGAGGAACACCACTGGCTCTCAAGGCGTCCAGAGCCACAAGCATTGCCACGATCGGCGCTTTGTCATCGGAAGCAGACCGCGCGTAAAGCCTCCAATCGTCATTCGGACGTTCAACGACCGGCAGGGGGATGACGGCACCACCATCATCGAGGCCGGCGTCTCGCAATACCGGCTCAAAAGGGTGAGATCCGGTCCAGCGAGCCGGGTCTACAGGTTGCCCATCGTAATGGGCGTACAAGAGAAGGGTCCCCTGTGCCTGAGGCGCCTCCAGACTTCCTATTACAAAAGGGGCTCCGCCAGCCTCCAGTATTTCGGCTGCGACACCCCTCTTCGACAACATATCGAGTAGAACTCTGGCATTTCTCCACAGGTCTTCCCGATTCGAGGCAATATTCGGAATCTTGAGGAGGGCCACAAACTCCTCGAGAACTTCAGCCCAATGCTTGTCAACGTAATTGCGGGCCGCCTCCAGCCCACCCACAGACTGTGAACTCAATCCGCCCTGAACGCTGAGAACGAACGACACAGTCAGGAGAGCGACAAATTTACGCACTATGCTCCAAGAATCTTCTTGGCCGCCTCAAGTGCGGCATCGTAATCCGGATGATCGCCAACTTCTCCTACATACTCTGCGTGACGAATGGTGCCGCTTTCGTCTACAACAAAAATTGCACGCGCATCGAGCCTCAGTTCCTTGATCAGCGTCCCGTAATTCTCACCAAAACTGGCGTTTCTGTGGTCCGAAAGCATCACCAACCTTCCAACTCCGGCGGCGGCACACCAGCGGCTCTGGGCAAATGGAAGATCCATGCTCACGGTATAGATCTTGGCACCCTTCAACTCCGCGGCTTCCTTATTGAAACGTCGGGTCTGTGAATCGCACAACGGAGTGTCAAGGGAAGGCACCACACTGAAGATCCTGGCCTTGCCTCCGGTATCGGCTAATGTCAGGGGCTTCAGATTTGTTCCCACTACTTGAAAATCAGGAGCTTGATCCCCAGCTTTCAGTTCCGGTCCAACCAGCGTAAGCGGTTGACCCTTCAGCGTTACTGCATTCTGTCTTTCGACGCTCATTCTCTACTCCTCAAGAAAGAAAGCGACATTGTAGCGGAAATTTCTACGGATCGAAACTTTTCCCCTTCGACTTGCATCAAACCATTGGATGGAAAAAGTTAAGAAAGTTCTAGGTTTTTTTGTCAAAATCTGGTAAAAAGCTTTTTTCCAGTAACTCGAACTCTCCGATTTTCCGATTTGAAGGACGGTATAACAGAAAATTATGAGAACATCAGCACTAGAGAGCGAAGGACTATATCCACAAACGAAGAAGCCTGAACCCTCATTAAGGAATCTGGCTCTTGGAATTCTGCTCCAAGCCTTCAGAGATATTGTCGCGCCGAAAAAGGCTTCCAACAAAGAATGGGAAGAATGGCGCCAAGACGCCCTTGATTGGTTTTATTCATACGAGAATCGGCCCGGTAGTTTTCACTGGGTCTGTGAGGTCCTTGAAATGAACCCGAATGACTTGCGGAACTGGCTCAAGGAGTATCGCAAAAGCGATACCAAACAGAAAAAGGAAATGGCTCGCAAGTTAACCAGATTTCAGATTCGGCACTGAGGCCTCAGCCTGATAACGACCTGGCCGGCTATCTCTAGAGCCGGTGGACCGTTTAGATACGGGAATCAGGCGGCCTCATCCGGGCTGGCGTACCCTGTTTGTAAGAGTCCTAATGCAGGTCTTCAAGCTCTTCCTGCTTCTTTTATTTTCGACGTACGCCATCATTCTCCTCTCTATTCTGGTTCGACGTTTCCTGGGCAAGCCGGGTAGCGTTTCCGAACAGGAGGAGACGGAGCCGGCAGGATGTGGCGAGCGCGGAGAATTCCCCCTGATAGAAGTTATCAACGTCAGAAAGGCGTTTGATCACCCAGTCCTGGAAGGGATCACTCTTTCAGTGCACTGCGGAGAGGTACTTGGCGTTCTCGGAAGAAGCGGTACCGGAAAGAGTGTACTTCTTAAGTTGCTGGCAGGCTTTTTGAAACCTGATTCCGGGTTAATTCTCTTTGAAGGCGTCGACCTGGGCCACCTAGGTGAAGACGAACTCCTGGAAATCAGGAAGCGTGTGTCGTATGTCTTCCAGAGCGGCGCGTTTTTCGATTTTCTCAACGTTAGTGAGAACATCGCCTATCCCCTGCGGGAGCGCGGGGTGCTAACTGAAAGCGAAATCAAGGAGCGAGTTGACTACCTTCTCGAAGCGGTGGAACTGGACGGAATGGGTGACTTTGTTTACGACGAACTGGGAGTCGGCGCCAAGAAACAAGTCGCAATAGCGCGCTCAATCGCTATTAACCCCGATGTCATTCTGTACGACGAACCCACCACGGGGGTGGACCCGATCATAGGGAAGAGTCTCAGTCGATTGATCCGAAAACTTGGCGACAAGGAGGATCTAACTTCTGTCGTCGTCACTCATGATCTCAAATGCCTCGAGATCGTCTCGGATCGAATTGTGCTCCTGAAGGATGGCCATATCAGATTTCAGGGCACAACCGACGAGTTTCACCGATCCGAGGATTCTTTCGTGGAGGCTTTTCGAACCGGCAAACGCTACGAGGAAGCTTCTCATGGCCAAATCTTGGCATGAGGGTTGGGTCTTGGAGTATTGGAGTATTGGAGTATTGAGGGCTTGTAGAGATTCTCCCGTTCTGCGGCTGACTTTTTCTTGGTGTGCTTGGTGCCTTGGTGGTATATCTTCTTGACCGACTACCCCGCCAAATCCGAAGTTCGAAGCTCGAAATTCGAAACAAATCTCAAGCTCAAATATCTAATGACTGAAACAGGCTGTTGCTGATAAGCTATTTAGAAACAGTCACTTCAAGGTGTTTAGACCTTAGACTTTTTCATTTAGAACTTGTTTCGATCTTCGGATTTCGAGCTTGGGCTGGCGCGGTTTGAGCAACAGCCCACCCAGCCCTCAGGTTCCTGGCTCCACCCTGATTACCGATCACTTACCACAGCCTCCCCTTTGTCGCGAGCTTTGTCGTCATCCTTGTCGGTCCATCCCACCCAGTTTCCGACGAAGTTTACGATTAAGCTTACGACAAAGTCTAGGCGTGCAGTTCCAACGGTCAGGCGTACTACTTACTACTTACTACTTACTACTTACTACTTACTACTTACTACTTACTACTTACTTGCCTCGATCACCGATTCCCCCCCCCATGCCTTCGTTCCAGTTCGTCAACGACTTCATCAAGGCTGACTTTCCTTTCAACCAGAAAGACGAGCAGGTGGTACAGCAAATCCGCAGTCTCCTCGAGCGTCTGCTGTCGGTCCTGAAGGACTGAAACTATGACCTCAATCGCCTCTTCCCCCAGTTTCTTGCTGATCTGAGGGAGACCGCAACTGAACAGATGAGCCGTGTACGAACCTTCAGGCATTTCCTGCTTCCGGCTTATGATTAGACTCTCCAGGTGATTCAAAAAAGTAATACCCTTGAACCGCGCCTCATCCTGAAAACATGTGACAGTCCCTCGATGACAGGTTGGCCCGCACGGTTCAGCTTGAATGAGGAGTGCATCCGCATCGCAGTCCGTCTGAATTCCTTTGAAGATGAGGTAGTTACCTGAAGTCTCCCCCTTTGTCCAAAGCTGCTTTCTACTTCGACTGAAAAAGGTTACCTTTCCGGCATCAAAGGTTTCTTTCAGCGCCTCGCGGTTCATATAGCCCACCATCAGGACTGATCCAGTGCCGATGTCTTGAATGACTGCAGGTATCAGCCCGCCTGACTTATCCCAATCCAGAGCCTCTATATCAACTTCTCTCACTGTCTGACCACCACACCTTCCTTGCTCAAGAACTCCTTGACTTCAGCTATCGAATAGCGCTCGTAATGAAAGATACTAGCGGCCAGAACCGCATCCGCTTCGCCGTCCCTAAGCGCCGAGAGAAGATGTTCCGGCGAGCCTGCACCACCTGACGCAATCACCGGAATCCGAGTAAAACCCGCAACTTTTTTCAGAAGCACAAGATCATACCCCTCCTG
>JAUVSF010000204.1 GCA_030597245.1 Acidobacteriota bacterium | reverse complement strand
GTAGACGCAGACACAACACGGCCGCCGCATTCCTACCCACACAACAGCAGTAGACAAGGTATGGTAATCAGCGGCGCGCTCTTGCGAGAACCTGTTGTGCGCCGCAGGCTGAGGGACCTCAGCCGCGCACAGCATACCAGAAAGCCGATGTGAGTGCGAATCTGCGAGATGGCGGAAGATAGGTATGCCGGCCTGTATCTTTAGCGTGGGTTACTCAAATCGAAACAGGCCAAGCTCGAAACTCGAAATCCGAAGCTCGAAACAAGCTCGAAGTGACAAGGTCTAAGGTCTAAACACCCTGAAACAACTGTCTCTTAAGTAAGTTACTAGCGAGAGCCTGTTTCAGTCCTTAGATATTCGAGCTTGAGATTTGTTTCGAATTTCGAACTTCGAGCTTCGGATTTCGTTTGGGCGGGTTGCCATTTGGGCAACACGCCCTTTTGCTTTGGCACCCTTCCCCAGGACGGATCAACCCCCAGGCGTCATTTGGCCAGATAGATCGTGCCGGTGACTGTGCCGGAGGTGCCGTGCTGAACGTTGTTTCCAGCGTAGTCAACACTAAGCGCCTGACCTGTCAATTCCATCGTGGCAGATCCTGTTGCGTCCTCAAAACGACCGGTACCGCCGGCGTAGCTGTAGTGGTTGATCATGGTCCAGGAGTTGGTAACCAGATCGAGACAGGCGTAGTTCACGACACTATCATCCTGAACCCAGTAGAGGAGGTCTCCATTTCGGAACATCTGTACGTGGCTTCCGCCGGGGGCAACCGGTAACTCCACGACATGGACACCGGGGCAATTTGCAGTGTCTAACTGCGCCCCAGCTCTGTCGAAGTCCGTGACTGTTGTGCAGGTATAGACACCTAAGGTCCCTTTTCCAGCACACAGACCCAGGTCTCCCTCGTTGCCGTCACCGTCCAAGTCAGCGAAGAGAGGAACGACGCTCCCAGCGATAGTCTCCTTAACCTTAATTTTGCCCTGGGCTTCCGCGGCTCCAACCGCCATTGAGAACACCACAGCGATTCCCAGCAGCAGAGAGATTGTGTTTCTCATTTCATGCCTCCTTGATTGAAACGAAGTTGAAGTTTCAGGCCGGGCACGCTTGACAGACTTCTTCGGCGCTGTCGCTTTGGCAACTCCGGTAAAATGCCTTTCGTAGGTACTCCCTTTGCCGGCTGAAAAGCGGCGCGACTTGTTTGGGTACTCGAAGATGAGCACCCTGGAGGGTATTACCCCCATTCAGCTAGCAACCTACCCTCTTTTTTCTGGGGAGTCTTGAAAGAATTCTGATATATTTCTGAAGATTTTCTTGCAGGTTTATTTGGAACGGGAGCCTACAGGTGTTCTATTTTGGTGACTATACCCTGGAGAGCGGTGAGCACCGGCTTCGGCGAGGTCCCCAGGAGATCCTTCTTCGTCCCAGGGTCTTCGACATGCTCTTGTACTTGCTTGAGCACAGGGGGCACCTCGTTACGAAGGAGGAGGTGCTCAGCGCCCTCTGGCCCGATGTGACAGTGGGCGAGGCTACGCTCACTCATTGCATCTTCGAGTTGCGTCAGGCTCTCCATGACGAACCCAGCCAACCCGTTTACATCAAGACGATTCCAAAGGTAGGCTACAAATTCATTGCCGAGGTGACAGAGTTGTCTCCGACAGAACTGTCTCAGCAGCCGAGGGAGAATCTGGAAGTCACGCCTTCCAGATCTTCGATCGCAGTCCTCCCGTTCAAAGACATGAGCTCTGAGAAGGATCAAGAGTACTTCTGTGAAGGGATTGCCGAAGAGATCATCAATGCTTTGACGAAGGTGGAAGGGCTGCGGGTCGTGGCTCGTACCTCGGCTTTTTGCTTCAAAGGAAAGACAGAAGACATCCGGGACATTGGGGAGAAATTGAACGCTCAAGTGGTACTCGAGGGAAGTGTCCGGAGAAGCGGAGACCAACTTCGGATCTCGGTCCAGCTACTCAACGCAGCCAGCGGATATCACCTTTGGTCCGAGCAGTACGACCGCTCGGTGGGTGACATTTTTGCCGTGCAAGGAGATATCGCCGTCAAGGTCGTGGACAAACTGAACATTGGAATCGCTGGTTCCAGGAAAGCAGCGATTCTAAAACACCACACGGAGAATCTGGAAGCCTACCATCTCTACCTCAAGGGCCGTTACTTCTGGTCTAAAGAGAGCGGTGAGGAACTGCAGAAGGCTGCAGATTACTATCGAAGTGCCATCGCAGAAGACCCTGAATATGCCCTGGCTTATGCGGGGCTATCTACGTGTTACTTCATCATGTGGACATGGGACTACCTCCCGCCGGCACAGACACTGGTCGAGGGGAAACGGGCGGCACTGAAAGCAGTTGAGATCGATGAGAGTCTGGGTGCCTCCCATTCTGCGTTGGGACTTATCAGGTTAGCCTACGATTGGGACTGGCAAGATGCGCACAGGTGCTTCGTTAGGGCGATTGAGCTCAGTCCCGGTGACGTGTACTCCCATACCGGGTATGCGGTCTATTTTATGGCCATTGGAGAAATGGATCAGGCCATAGCAGAATGCAACAAAGCTCTGGAGATCGATCCACTGTCTCCCCAGGCATATTTCTACTTGGGTATGTTTCTGCTTCGGGCTGGATTGCCCGAGGAAGCGGCTTGTCAGTTTCGAGAGGCTCTGGAACTGGAACCAGATCAGCCACAGGCACGCTGGTTACTGGGACAAGCTCTGGTTCTGGCTTCAGATTATAGAGAAGGCATCCAGGAGATTGAGACGGCACTCCAACTTTCCGGCCAGACTCCGATGATCCTTGCTGGTCTGGGTTGGGCCTACGGAGTCAGTGGTCGGGAACGTGATGCATATCGCGTCCTGAGGATACTTGAAGACCGATCGCAGGATGAACACATCCGACCGTATCTGTTTGCAAAAGTCTTCTGCGGAATGGGGGAAAAGGACAAGGCTTTTGCGTGGCTTTTAAAGGCTTACGAGGAACGTGACACCAAGTTGGCGTTCGTAAAGACGGATGAGACCCTGACCGGCCTCCGCTCTGACGCTAGGTTCAAAACGTTGATGAGAAAGATGGGCCTGCCCGATACCATTTAGCGCCCCTTGCTTAGGTTAACTTGACAGTGCCCAGCCGAAGGCTCTTCAGAGCTTAGACAGGTCCTTCAGATCACTTCCGGAAGGCGACTGGAACACGCGTAGTTCAAACTCGGGAATAACAGCCAGGATATGGTCGAAGATATCGGCCTGAATCGATTCGTATTCGGCCCAGCGGATATCATTGGTGAATGCATAAATCTCGATGGGAAGACCATGTTCCGTCGGTGGACGGTGGCGGACCAATAGAGTCATTCCGGAGTGGACCTTGGGATGGTTGCGCAGGTACTCCCGAATATAGGCCCTGAAGGTTCCAAGATTGGTGAGCCTTCTGCCGTTGACCTTTTCCGAGAGGTCGAAGCCCATCTTTTTGTTGTATTGTTCGATCTCAGCAAGCTGCTTCTCGATGTAGGTTCCAAGAAACGCAAATCTCTTGAAACGTTCGATCATCTCGGGAGAACAGAACTTCAGGCTGGTCATGTCGATGTATATTGCCCGCTTGATTCTCCGTCCCCCCGATTCCTCCATGCCCCGCCAGGTCTTGAAGGAATCCGAAACCAGTGCATAGGTAGGAATTGTGGTAATCGTCTTGTCCCAGTTACGCACCTTGACGCACTGGATGCTAATGTCCACCACATCTCCGTCGGCACCGTATTTTGGCATCTCGATCCAGTCGCCAATGCGGACCATATCGTTGGCCGAGACCTGGATGCTGGCTACGAAGCCAAGTATCGAGTCCTTGAAGACCAGGAGGAGAATCGCTGTCAGAGCTCCAATTCCACTGATCAGTTTCCATGGTGACTCGTCAATTAAAGTGCCCAGAATGGCGATGCCACCGATGACGAAGATGAAAGCTTTCAGAGCCTGCACATAGCCGCGAATGGGTCGGCTGCGGGAAATCTCAAAACGGTTGTAGACAGCAACGACTGCATTTAACAGGGCATCGACAGCCAACAGTCCTACCAGGCCCATGTACGCGATTGCAACATTGGTTATGAAGTCTGCGCGCTGCGGAAAAAGGGTGGCCGAAGAGTAAATGACGAGAGCCGGGGCAACGTGGGAAAGCCTTGTAAAGAAGCGTTTCTCTTGCAGTACGTCGTCCCAGTCCGTCCGAGTTCGACGAACGAGCCGGTGAAGTGCTGTGAGGAGAACACGCTTGGCAATCCAGTTTGCGAAAGCCGCCAAGAGGAGAACCAACAGTGCCAGCAGAATAGGCTCAACTAGAGACACGGCAGAGTCGGACCATCCAAGGTATCCAATCAGCGAGCGTACGGTTTGATGGAGTATCTCCATGTAAGAAAGGGTATCAGTTCAGGTCCATCGAATCATTTTAAATTGAGTCCTTCCGGGGTGAAGCCGAGTCTCGAATTTGAAAATGTGCCGGACCCGTAACTGTGCCGCAGATCGCTATGAACGAAGGTCTCGAAGTCACCTGTGACACCTGACCTTTTAATCCTAAGGCTCACAAGTACACGACTAGTCGAAAGATTCTCTTATCCCTCAAATCGGGGGCCGCGTGTCCTATTGGCGCTGAAGACCTGCACAGCGGAATTGATAGGCTGGTTCGTGCGGTAGAGCTTGACAAAGGTTCTCTTGATGGTCCGGGACGTGTTTAAAGGAAGGCTTATTGAAACAAGTGAGTACCGTTCACCGTCTGATACTAAGCAATGAGATGGCTGCCTCTGTTACTCCTGACCTACTTGACCGCTGCCTTTATTTTTGCCTCAGAGCCCACGGTCTGGATCGCCCGCTTCTCCGAGCGCGAAGCCCAAAGCACCCTGGAAGAGTGGGAATCCTGGGAGTGCTCCAATGTGTCCCGCAGCACTCGGTACTCCTTGTTCGAGGATGACGGAATAACCGTTCTGAAGGCCGAGAGCAGGGGCGCCGCATCGGCACTCATGAAACCGACGGATATCGATGCCTTTAGATATCCTTTATTGGCCTGGCGCTGGAAGACCGACGGCCCGGTTCTTGAAAAAGACTGGAGTGTTGAATCCGACGACTATCCCCTCAGACTGTTCGTGATATTCGAAGAAAAGGCAGGGCCTTTGGGCTTTTTCAAACGCATTGTCGGGAGATTCCAAGGGCGGGCTCTCAACTATGTTTGGGTTCCTGAAGCGGCGGGCGCGTCGAAGGTTACCTCTAGCCCCGTGACCGACCGGGTGCAGATGATTCCGATTAGGCAAGGAAGTGACCGCTTTGGAACCTGGGCCTCAGAGAAGAGGAACGTGGTAGAAGACTATTTCCGGGTCTTCGGCGAGAAACCAGGAAGGATAATCGGACTTGCGCTGATGACCGATACTGACGGCACCGGCGGCACTTGCACTTCCTATTTTGGCGATATCGGCTTTCTCAGCCAATAGCCGGAAGAGGAAGCCCGACTCCGGGTCGAGCTCCTCAACTCCCTTCAGGAACTCCAGTTCGAAATGATCCGGTGAACGCTCCGATGTGCCACTCAACCGAATCGTAGCTGATTGATTTACGGGCAGTAATCGAAGCAGTCTGAGACCGGTAGACGAGCGAAACAACGAGCCTCTCTCCGTTCGCAACCGGGATGTCAGCCCCAGAATCGAACTTACAAGTGGGTATAACCCAGGCTCATGTCCGTCTCCGCCTATCCATCGCACTTTCTCCTGTTCACCATTGCCGGCTGGATCAACCACCATCAACCGGTTGTTGACTTCTCTGCCCGGGAGAGCGACCAAAAACCAGCGGCCTGCCTGAGGGCCATCTTTCAACCGACACTACTTAAGAACATCACTGTTTTCGGCTTCTTCAATCAATGCCTCCGCATCCTCGGGGAGGAGGAAGCCCTCGGAAACAAGCTGTTCCGCTGCTGCTCGCACCGCTTCCACATACCCTTCATGATCGCCGTAGCGCTCTTCCAGCGACAGCCTGGGATCTCCCGACGCCAGCCGCTCCGCTCGGGTTTCGGCAAATGGGATGAAGCTGCCAGGGCCGCAGAGTTCATCCTCGGGCCAGGGAGGAAGCGGTAGGTTCCAGCCGGTGTACGTGCCCAGCGGAGCCTGAATCCGGGTGGACCGAACGCCTGCAATCTCGTTTCCGTCGGCATCGACTTTGGGCACGAGCACGGCGTAAGCCTCGCCGTCATATACCAGGGGAGGCTCGGTGAGGATGCCCGCAGCGTCCTCATGATTGAACGCCGATCCATAGCCGACGAGTGATAGGGCATTCACACGGTCGGTATAGTTGACGCCGGGGATGTCGGGCCAGTCGATGCTGGCTTGATCCGGAGGAACCAGGGTGCCCCGGCGAATCGTTGGTATCATGCTCTTGGGTGGTTGCTTACCCTCCAGCACCCAGCGCTCCAGAGCCACTATCAGGGCCCTCATATAGGGCTGCCATTCGTTGTGATTGCCTGGCTGTTGACAACCGACGTCCCCAACACTGGCGGCAATGTGCTGGCTCCCGGAAAATAAATAGGCTCGCACGTTCCCAGGCATGGGCCGGTCGTGTCTGCCGAGCGGATCGGTCGTGGCCAGGGAGGCGCGCGTTACCCGGTACTCCGAGGACGTAAACATCAGCATGACTTTGGGGCAGGTATCGCTCTTGTGGCAGCGCTCGAGCATCCAGCCTGTTCTATCTGCAATCGGATCCCTGACCGGCATCCAAGTCACGGGAGTCTCCCAGCCGGGTCTAAAGTGATGAATATAGGAGTGGGTAGCTACGCCCGGTTGTCCAAATCGGACATTGAGTTCGATTCTTGCCGGTCCGATTAAGGGATTCACCCCTTCGAAGACAATGCGTCCCTCCTCATCTTCGTTAAACCCCAGGTGGACAAACTGGTTCACAAAGCGAGAACTCTGAGAAGCACCTTGCATGATTGCGGCACTTATAGTCCCACCCGTCGGATTCGGCGTGCCGTAATCGTCCGTGTCGGCGTGACGCAGAAAAGAGGCAATATCGCGGGTAGCGGCGAAACCGAGGCCCAGAACCAGGGGATTCTTTGCAAGATAGGTCAGTTCGTACAGGTAGCCGGGTTGGAACTGACCTTCGACGCAAAGATGGTTTGGACTTGCCACTCCGGGGAAGGGAACACTGCTGCAGTCGGCGAAGGCCCAGTCCTCTCGGGGAATGACCGTTGGTGGGTCCGGTTCTCGATGACGTCGGGTGAGCACTGCGGCAGGGTCGTTCAGGTCAACAGGTTCGTATGCATAATGGGGGTACTTCTGGGAGCTCAGAGGCATTGTGCTCATCGGAGTCTTCTCGGTCTTGTACTCGGTGCGCACCTTGCCGGTAATCTCTGATCCGTCATGGGTTGCAACGGGAACCTGGATGGTATGGATCATTCCCGGCCACCACTGCGGCACATCTCCCTGCCAACCGCTCCAGACGATCGTGGCTCCACGCTCTCGCATGAGACTGGCGAGCCGATTGAAGAAGAAGACGGACATCGGAAAGCCGCGGTTCATCACATCATAGAAGAGCAGCCCGCTACTCCCCTCCGTTGGTCTTTGGATCATGAAATCCATCGAGTACTCCACCCTGCCTGAGCTGTTCTTCGGGGCGAGTTCAAGGTCCTGGATAAGACTGTTCCGTGAATCATATGGATCGACTTCTCCGTAAGCTCTGCCCGATATCCGCTCATAGCCATCCCCTTCGAGGACAGTACTGTTGATCTCGATCCTGGTGATGCGGGCCTGGAGAAGCGAGGTAACCAGGAATGCAAAAAGGATCAACACTGAACAGTGTCTAGGCCAATTTCCTCGTATATACCCTAATTTCTTCATCGTATCCCTTCCTGCCGAAGCTCTTTAGCTTCGTGAGAGTTCAGACGAAAAGCCCTGCTTTAATGAGGTATGGAACTAGTTTTCAGATAACGCCTCTCCTCGAAGGGCTCTCATCCTGGCGGGAGCATTAGGTCTCCCGTCCGTGTTGGTGAATTAGACTTGGGTTTCGTATGGCCCGACCCCGTCAGG
>JAUVSF010000310.1 GCA_030597245.1 Acidobacteriota bacterium | reverse complement strand
GCACCCCCGGGGAGAACGTTGGGGTTTCCTGGATTGGGACTACCCAGGGCTGCAGCATGCGGTAGATGTTCAGGGCACGTTGAATGATAGTTCTGATTCGGACCTGGGGTGGACCGTGGAACTGGCGCTGCCATGGGAAGGTTTGAAGCTGCTTGCCGATGGTCGTTCATTGCCCCCGGAACCCGGAGATGAATGGCGGATCGACTGCTCGCGTTTCCAGAGTGTTACCCCACAAGGAGAACGCCTGAAACGGAGCGCTGGTTGGACTTGGACTCGGCACGGCCACTACGATTCGCACCTGCCCGAGCGCTTTTCGATTGTCGAGTTCAGTGCACAGGAGGTCTCTGAGGTTGGCCCCTAAGGGCGTGTTGCCCAAAAAGGGTACCTCCCCAACCAAGTTCGAAGTTCGAAGTTCGAAATCTGAAGTTCCAACAGAAAAGGGTGAATTATGAATTCACCACCAAGCGCACAGAGAAACGCTAAGATTAGTGGGTTTGTCTTAGTGTCCTTTGTGACTTAGTGGTGTGAATTATCCGGGTTGAGGTGCTTCCCTGGTGTTCCCCATCGGTTTTGCCAGGATTCAAATCAACAACTCGATATCTGCCCTAAGAGCTTCCGCCATTTTCTTCAGAAGTCCTATAGACATTGATCGCTTTCCCGTTTCAATTTGAGAAATATGGGCGTTGGTGACCGCACAGCTGTCGGCAAGCTGCTGGAGTGTCAAACCTCGATATTTGCGCAATACACGGACGGGATTTTCTCCAGCTAGAATCCGATCAGCAATCTCAATTGGTAAAGTCTCTTCCTCTCCAGAAAGAAGTCGGCGGTGGAACTCTTCAATGGTTACCGCATCATGAGCGTCTTCGAGAGCATTGATTAGACGTTCATACTCTTCGATAGGTAGGACTACGAAAGCGGGGCGTCCGTCGCGTTCCAGTATATGTAAGTTCATCGATAAACATCCTTTCGATGGCCGATCGTTATCACGTGGACTACCAGGAGCCTTTCTTCTACGACATAAAGAATCCGCCCATCTCCAACTTGAAGCCGATAACCAGGATGTTTCGTGAGCTTCTTAACGTTCGGAGTACTAAAGGGATTCTCAGCCAAATCATTGAGCCTTTCCCGGATCTTAGAAGCAATTTCGAGTGCTGCTTTCCTAAGAGCTTTGAGCGCCTTTTGGGAAATGCTAAGCTCATACACCAGTCAACTCTAACTCATAGTTAGAAGAGCATCAACAGGTGTTAATTTGACGTGTCCTGACTTGGTGGGACGATCCTGACTGTAGCGGGCTTGCTGTTTCAGAGGAAGCAGACGGCACTTGGGTGATAGATTTCCGGGGAACGGGGCGCGCGCCCAGCAGTTCCAGCGCCCATTGAGCTTCGGCGGTGATGGATGATTCCCCTGTGCACTTTGTCGAGGACATGGAGGCCGAGGAGAGGCCACTTTCCCTGGTAAGGAGTTGGCATTGTCAAGTTAATCGACATCGCGGAGAGCGAACCAGACTAACGAGTTACAGGCTTCTCTCAGCAAGCGCATGTCACCTTTTTCATCTCTCTGTCCCCTGTTTCGTCCATATCTGGCTGGAGGTGGCCTGAATTCCCTGGTTGGGACAACAAGTCAACCGTATGCCACTTCTTACACATATTTATCGTGTTTTCTGATATCATTATTGATATGTTGAAATACCTGGTGACATCGAAAACCCGAAGGAAGTTGATGGAGGCATTTTGGGGAGCACAGGAACAAGGCACTGCCAGCGAACTGGCACGACTGTGCGGAGTGAGCTTTGCAGCAGCTTATTCGGAGTTGGAGGCGCTGAAAGAGGCTGGGTTGTTAAAGGTTACATACCAAGGCACCCAAGCGATCTACGCGGCCAATGAAGGACACGAGAAATGCAGAGTTCTTCGAGAGTTGGTGGCAACGGAAAGAACTGGATCAAGCGAGACCGAGGCCACTATCAAGTTCCCAATAGAGGATCAAGACCGGGCAGTTCGAGTGTGGTTGAGGGAGATTGGAGCGCCACTTTTGGTGGAAGGAAGAACTCACGAAGCGCTCCCTGGGCTTGAGAAGATTCTTGCGGCAGCACTATGCCTTGCACACCGGGACGCTACTATAGCCCGGATTCTGCCGGTTTGTCTCTGGCTGAAGCGTGAACAGTTGGATCTGGAACGGCTTGAGGTTTACGCTCGCCGCTTAGGTGAGACACAGGCGCTCGGTTTCTTTCTGAGTCTGACCGGAGAACTCTCCGGCGCTCAAGACCTCTCTGACTTGGGAGAGCGATTTCGAGATAAACGGAGGAAAAAAGTGCGAGCTTTTTTTAAAGCAGCGGATTCGAAATACAACCAAGCTCTCGCCGAAAAGAATACTCCCGAACTGGCGAAGCACTGGTGCTTTCGCATGAACATGGGTTTAGATAGCTTCAAGGCCGCATTTGACCGCTTTGCTTATGGCCATGAACATCTACCAGCCTGAAGAACTAAACCGTTTCCTGGAGGAAGTTGATGTTCATCTTGCTGAGTTCACTCCCCTTCTAATCATTGGTGGAGCCGCCGTCGCCCTGGGGTACGGAATTGATCGGGCAACAAGGGATATTGACACCTGGGAAGAACTGCCCGATGAGTTGGCCGAAGCCGTTATCAAGGCACGAGAGACAACGAAGCTTGAGATTCCGTTACACCATGCAGCAGTGGCCGATGCTCCATATGAGTTCGAGTCACGTTTGCAACAAATCGCTCTACAGGGATTGAAACGACTCGTTATCTTTGTGCCGGAGAAGCACGATCTTGTGCTGATGAAAATCATTCGGTGTTATGAGCACGATCTGGAGGCGGCAGAAGCAATCCACAGCCGTTGGACACTAGATTTCGATCTTTTGGTCGAGCGTTATCTTGAGGAGATGGGGCACGTGATAGGAGATCGTAAAATGCTCGACCTTAAGATGTTGGCTACGGTTGAACGGGTTTTTGACGAATCGAAGTTACGAACCCTGGAAGTTAAACTGAAATCAAGGAAGTGAGATTTCACTGGCCGAAGTCAGGTGAAAGAACAACAGGGATTGACTCCCCGCAACATCGGAATTGAAATGAGCGGAGCATCGGGATTCTCTGTTATGCGAAGAGAATCACGGCTTACAGAAGTCCTTGGCAGAACCCTTAAATTGAAAGGTTCTTCGGCGGGACAAGCGACGCCAAAGCGGGACTGAAGTCCCGAACGCCAGATGGCCGATCGTTTGCCGTTTCAGATGAAGCACCTGAGTTCGCGCAAATTCGCCGGGGCTATACCTTCTTCGGAGTCTTCAGAACGAGGGTCAAACAGCAAGCCACCAGGCAGGCAACTCCTGCAATCACGAAGGGAGTTATCCAGACCGAAGGGTCCCCTCCCACGGCGGCTGCGCGGAAGCGTCCTGCCAGGACTGGCCCGACGATCCCACCGACACCGTAAGCTGTAAAGACCCACCCGTAATTGGGCCCAACGTTTTTGGCTCCAAAAAGGTCAGCCGTGGCGGCCGGGAACAGGGCAAAGTTACCTCCGAAGTTGAAACCGATGATGGCGGACCCCACATAGAGCAACAGGGCAGAAGATCCCATCTGGTAGAAGAAGAGCATTACGATGCCCTGAAACAGGAGCATCAGGAACAAGCTTAGCTTCCGGCCCAGTTTGTCGGATAGGATCCCCCAACCGATTCTGCCGAGGCCGTTCGCCAATGCAAAGAAGACTGCCATTGCGGTACCTGCGGTTGCCGAAGCCTCAGCTTCCGTCATCCCCGAGCTTTTCAAGGCATCGATCCCGAAAAGTTTGATGCAGCCAATCACCATCAGACCAGCCATTGCTCCCGCAATGAACATGACCCAGAGAGCGTAAAACTGAGGTGTTCTCAGCATGCTGCCGCTGTCCAAATCCACAGAGTCAACTGCCTTGCCGGCAGCCGAGGGCTCAGGAGGGTTCCAGCCCTCAGGTCTGTAGCCGGAAGGAGGGTTCACCATCCAGAGAGAACCAACGTTAACAATGACTGCGAAAGCGATACCATAAACGAGAAACACTGTGGAGATGCCGAAGTTCTCCAGCAGGTGTCCCCAGGACCCGGCCAGCTTGACCCACACCAGAGCACCAAATCCGAAGCCTGCAACGGCGAGCCCTGTCACCATACCTTTTCGATCCGGAAACCATTTGACGCCAACCGCGATCGGAACGACGTAGGCCAGGCCGATTCCCGCGCCCCCGATAAGCCCAATGCAAAGGAGCAATCCCGGGAAGCCGGCACCGACAAAAGATGCGGCGACATAGCCCAGACCCAGAACAATTCCTCCTAACGCCGCAATGTTCCGTGGTGGGTATTTGGCCTGCATTCTTCCCGCAATGATCATCACGACCGCAAAGGACGCCAGGCCAACTCCAAATATCCATTGAGTTTGGGTGGTAGAGAGGCGGTAAGGAGCTTTGATCAGAACCGGTGTGAAGACGGACCATGCATAGATGGCACCCAGGCACAACTGGATCAGTACGGCGCCCAGAACAACCATCCAGCGATTCATCACTTTCGCGTCAGACATGAAAAAAGACTCCTGAGGTTCATCCAGCATTTCATGGCTCTGGGCTCAGTTCTGCCCGGCCTCAAAAGTAAGGTGTCTTGAGTTATACCATCGTAGAGTGAACGGATGAGCCGCGCACGCTTCTTGAGACTGATGTCATTCTGGTTCAAGTGAAGTTCCCAACTGCTCGTACTCGTCTTCATTCTCGTGTACGCAGTCCGGCTTCCTCGGTCTCGGTAGGTAAAGGCAGAGGGTGCCGAATCATTCCCCAGGCAGTAAGATACTGTCATGAGATATGGAATCGTTTTGGACGAAGTCTTTCTGGATCACTCAGTCCCTTCGGGACATCCCGAGAGGCCCGAACGGATTCAGGTGTTGCTGGAGACGCTGGCCCCCTTGAGAAGACGCCAGGATATTGCTTCGGTTGCTCCGAAGGCCGCTGATGAGAGTGCCATTCTGGCCGTGCACAGTGCTGAACACTTGGAACGTGTCAAGGCGACTGCGGGGCGGGAACCTCTGGCCCTGGACGCGGACACTCACACCGGAGCGAACTCCTACGAAACAGCGCTGTTGATGGCTGGAAGCGCCATTAAACTTGTTGAGCTGCTGGGCGCAGGTGAACTCGACAGCGGTTTCGTACTTGGACGTCCCCCGGGGCACCACGCTGAGCGCGACAGGGCAATGGGCTTCTGCCTGTTCAATAATGTTGCGATTGCAGCTCAGGCGGCTATAAGCCTCGGAGTGGTGGAGCGGGTCGCAATCGTCGATTTCGATGTCCATCATGGAAACGGTACCCAGAACATTTTCTACAGCCGTTCCGATGTTCTGTATGTGTCGAGTCACCAACACCCCTTCTACCCCGGCACGGGGCTGCTGGAAGAATTGGGAGCAGGGGAGGGAAGAGCGTTCACGGTCAATCTTCCACTCAAAGCCGGATCCGGGGATTTCTTGTACTCGAAGCTCTACGCTGATCTCGTTTCACCGATTCTCCTGAAGTTTGACCCGGACCTGATTCTGGTGTCAGCAGGTTTCGATGCCCACGAGGATGATCCGTTGGGCGGGATGGACGTGAGCGTGGAAGGCTTTGTACGCTTGACGCAGATTCTGAATGAGGTGGCTCGAAAAACTGCAGAAGGGAGAATTCTGTACCTCCTCGAGGGAGGGTACGACCTAAACGGATTGTCTCAATCCGTTCTCGCCTCAATCCAGACCTGCCTCAACGGACGCGAACCCGAAATCGCGGTTACCCAGGAAGCCGAGACTGAGGGATACATCAGCAAGGCTCGGTCCACCTTCTCCCAATACTGGAAAAGCCTTTAGCCCGGATAAATCTAACCACTAAGTCACGAAATCACAAAGAATTCCTGGTGCTTTTGTGATTTGGTGGTGAGTCTCGACTCTGTTCGTCATCGTTTCCCCTTTGAAACCAGGCTCTCGTAAACGGCCTTGGATATCTGAATGTCCTGAACCGCTACGCCCGTCAAGTCCGCCACCGTGATCTGCTGATTGTTCTGTCTTCGAAGTGAGGGATC
>JAUVSF010000728.1 GCA_030597245.1 Acidobacteriota bacterium | reverse complement strand
TCCGCCTGCGCTCTCCGAGCTACGGCGCGACAGGTCCGTCTTCGCTCTCCGAGCTCTGGCGGAAAGGTCCGCCATTTGTCATTTGTCATTTGTCATTTGTCATTTGTCGCTGGTACCCGGTACTTCAACGGACTCGGAAACCTCTACAGCGCGAACCCCTCGGTAATTAGCAGGCTTGAATTCATAGTTGGACTTGGCTGAACTCCTACATTCTGAGAGCTAAGTTAGGGCAACCTCGTCTCCAATTTCCACCAGTTTTCAACAGCGTTGTGTCCGGCTGGTATACATTCCAAGAACGTTCTAATTAGGCTATTTACATCCTTTGTCAGCACCCTCTGCACAACCCTTGTGGAAAAGCTGTGGATACTTTTGAGCAACTCCCAATAAGGAAATGGGAAACTCCAGTTTGCACCTACCTGTGGCGAATGCCGGATAATCGTTCATCGAGCTATGCTCCCAAACGTACGCGCCGGTATCGCCAGTTATCTGTGGCGAACTGTCGAGATCGTTGTTCTTATCGCGCTCCTTGAGGGCTGTCATGACCGCCGCCGCCAAATTCTTATAGGAAAACAGCCGAACCATGTGAAACAGAGACACGGACCGCTCCGCCGTGACTGTCTTTGATGGCAATATGCCCCCTCTTCCCAGACACGATTCACACACAGGGGCAGGGAAGAGGAGGGGGAATCTCAACTGGCTATTTAGGAATTCTCATTTCTCAAATCTCCGCCGGCAGATTTCTCCGATTCCCGTCGCCTGCAACGAAACCGAAACCGCCGGAGGGAACTTCTATGGAGAGTGCTTTGCGGCGTCGAACTACTGACTGAGGGGTGAAGGCGACGAAGACTCAGGCAAGAAAACTTGGGCAGTTTCGATGCATTTGGTCGGAACGATAGCTTCTCTTGGAGAATGAATCTGGACACAATCACGTGGAGACACAGGTTGCGAGAAGCTAATGCTTATTCCTCTTCACGAAGGAATCTTCTCAACGCGTTTAAGCACGCCTTCAGGATCACCTCACCAAGAGGAACCATCTTAATATCGATGAAGAGATTCTCCTCGGGAATGCTGTCGTCCAGCTTCTGAATCTCCTCACGAAAAACCTTGAGGAGTTTCTCCTCGTTCTCATCGAGAAAGTTGGCTAGTTCCGGCTTTGCGAACTCAAATGCCGCTTGTCTGACTTTCTGTCGAATACCCATTGACACCTCTCTTAACAGGAACCCAGCCGATGATCAAGAGAACTCAAACCGAATGCGGTTCAACCCTGAATCGAAGACGGCTTCGTTCCGTTGATGTCACAGTAGGGAATCGGAATCAGATTGGGTCCGACCCCAAAATCGAAAGGTCTTCGTGTGAATCTGCCATTCCAACTTGTCCATACCCATTGTTACGTATCGGACGCACGCATCTATGAAAATCATGCAGTAGTATTCTCGAAGAATTATCTTAGAATGAATTGAGGATCTACAGCAGAAGATAAGAGAGTTTGCCATGCTTCAGGTCAGACATTCTATTCTATTCTTCTTTTTGACTGTTTTCGCCGTATCCTGTGCAGCGGATACTTCGAAGAGCCCACCCAACATTGTCTACGTACTCGCCGATGATTTGGGCTACGCCGAGCTGGGCTGCTATGGCCAGGAGAGGATCAAGACACCGAATATCGACCGGCTTGCCAGGGAAGGGATGCGTTTCACTCAGCATTACAGTGGCAATGCCGTTTGTGCCCCGTCGCGATATGTGCTAATGACCGGCAAACATCCAGGCCATGCCCATATCCGCAGTAATCGCAGGGCCATGTTGCCGGCCGAATTGAAAGAGCGGTTCGGGATGGATTTCCAGGGTCAGGAAGCGATTCCCGACACAGAAGTAACCATTGCAGAAGTACTCCAACAGCAGGGCTATGCTACAGCTGCAGTCGGCAAGTGGGGACTCGGTCACTTCGGAACATCGGGTGACCCGAACCTCCAGGGGTTTGATTTATTTTTCGGCTATAACTGCCAGGGACACGCTCACAGCTTTTACCCGGCATATCTGTGGCGAAACGGGGAAAAAGTCTCACTGGAAAACGATCCACCAGTGCCAGGTCACGCAGACTTTCCGAAGGGTGCCGACCCAAGCGATCCGGCCAGCTATGCCCGCTTCAAAGGATCAGACTACTCGGCGGATCACATGATAGGCGAAGCACTCGAGTTTATTCGAGAAAACCAAGACGGCCCGTTCTTCCTCTATTTCCCGTCGACCCTTCCCCACGT
>JAUVSF010000495.1 GCA_030597245.1 Acidobacteriota bacterium | reverse complement strand
TATTGACGGTGCCCGCATCGGCCCTTATCGAAAAGGGTCAGCTGGTTGGGGTTTTCGTGGTTGATTCTGAACGAAGGGCCCGTTTTCGATTGGTTAAGACTGGAGGGCAACTTGGGGATCGAGTCGAGGTGCTTTCCGGCCTCAAGGCCGGCGATGAGGTTGTGATTGACCCGGGCTACGAAGTTCGAGAAGGGGTCAAGCTCGAATTCTCCCAGACCGCCCAACTGGGCTTGGAACCGGAAGCTTCGGAAGTGGCCGAAAGGGACGCAGATCCTAATTTAAATGTCGAGAGAGAGCAGCTGTGAACAGGCGGGTTGACGGCCATCATGGTGCAGGGGTCAGTGGGACCAGGAGTAGGCGATGAAAAACATTGGAGTCGCGGGGAAACTTGCTCACGCATTTATTGACTCAAAGCTGACACCTTTGATAGTTGGGGCATCTATCCTCCTGGGAATCGGGGCAGTGACATTGCTTCCCAGGGAAGAGGAACCACAGATTGTGGTCCCGATGATTGACATCTTCGTTCAGATGCCTGGTGCGAGTCCCAGAGAAGTCGAGGAGCGAATTACCAAACCGATGGAGAAGCTGCTCTGGGAAATTGGCGGCGTTGAGTATATCTACTCGACTTCGGGCCCGGGCTTTGCGATGACGATAGTTCGCTTCTACGTGGGTGAAAATGAGGAAGATGCAATCGTCCGCCTCAACCAAAAAATGTACGCCAACTTCGACCTGATCCCGGAAGGGGCGAGTCCTCCGCTTGTGAAGCCCCGATCAATCGATGACGTGCCGGTTCTGGCCCTTACTCTTTGGAGCGAAGAGTATGACCACTACATGTTACGTAGATTGGCCGCCCAACTGAATGACGAGATTAAGCAAGTCGACGACGTTTCCGAGGTCACCCTGATCGGAGGACAGCGTCGACAGGTCAGAGTCGTACTGGATCCGGCAAAAATGGTTTCGCGAAATGTAGCCCCCGCGATGCTGCCCCAGATTCTTCAGCAAGCCAATCGCGAGATGCTGTCGGGTTCGTTCTCGTCTGGAAACCAGGAGTTCCTGGTTGAGACGGGAGCCTTTTTGCGAAGCGCTGAAGATGTGCGGAACGTTGTGGTCTCAATCTTTGAGAATCGACCGGTTTACCTGCGTGAGATTGCCGAGGTTATTGACGGGCCTGCGGAACTTTCCGACTACGTGTTTTTTGGCTTTGGTCCCGCAGGTGAATTAAGCCAACAACTCGGGGCCGGCCATGGAACTGCGGAAGAGTCCAGCATGAAGAGTTCTGCAATTGGGACTTTTCCGGCGATAACGATTTCCATAGCCAAACGTAAGGGAACAAATGCCATAGTCGTTGCCAACCGTGTTCTCGAGAAGGTTGAGCTGCTTCAGGGAACCCTGATCCCGAGCGACGTCAACGTCACGATTACGCGTAATTACGGTGAGACTGCCAAGGAGAAGTCGGATGAACTCCTCTTCCACATGCTTCTTGCTATCTTGTCAGTTTCTGTGCTGATCTGGTTGACACTTGGACTCCGTGAGTCTGGAGTTGTAGCAATCGCGATTCCCGTTACACTGGCGCTCACACTGGTTGTCTTCTATTTCCTGGGCTATACCTTGAATCGTGTAACTCTTTTCGCCCTGATCTTCTCGATCGGCATCCTTGTGGACGACGCCATCGTTGTCGTTGAGAACATCGTCAGGCATAAACGGCTTCCCGAGAACAAAGGTCGGCCCTTGTTTCAGGTCGCAGTCGAAGCGGTTGATGAGGTAGGGAATCCAACGATACTGGCGACTTTCGCGGTGATCGCTGCGATCCTGCCCATGGCATTCGTGAGTGGGCTGATGGGCCCATACATGATGCCGATTCCAGTCGGGGCTTCTGCGGCGATGATTTTTTCTTTACTGGTAGCTTTCATAGTCACACCCTGGGCTTCGGTCCGGTTACTGAAGCAAGAAACTGGTGACGAAGACAAGCATGCCAAAGAGGGCTGGAGCACCGTTTTCTACCGCCGGGTGATGAAACCGCTGATTGGGCGTCCGATTATTCGATATGGGTTTCTTGGTGCGGTTGTGGTCCTGCTGATGGGTGCACTAGGGCTTTTCGCCTTGAAACTGGTGAAGGTGAAAATGCTCCCGTTTGATAATAAGAGTGAGTTCCAGGTGATTGTTGACATGCCCGAAGGAACAACTCTCGAGGGCACGGCCGCTGTGACCCTGGAGATTGCACAATACCTGAGTACTGTTCCCGAGGTGATGGATTACCAGGTTTACGTGGGTACTTCCTCCCCCTACAACTTTAATGGGTTGGTTCGCCACTACTTCCTCCGCTCAGCACCGCATGAGGCCGATATTCAGGTCAACCTGGTACCGAAGCACGAACGCTCTCGCCAGAGCCACCCCCTGGTCAAGAGTGTCCGCCCCTCCATTCAGGAAATCGCCAGGCGGCATGGTGCTCGAGTGAAGGTGTCGGAAGTTCCGCCAGGCCCACCCGTGCTTCAGACTCTGGTGGCGGAGGTGTACGGGCCTAGTGAACAGCGGCGCCTCGAGGTCGCGGAGCAGATCAAAACGATCTTTGAGGAGACGGACGGCGTAGTAGATGTTGATTCATATATCGAGGACGAGCAGGTCAAGTACCGTCTTGAAGTGGATCGAGAGAAGGCCGCTTTCAGTGGCGTCTCGGTAGAACAGGTTGTGGGCACTCTTCGCCTGGCCATCGACGGTGTCAATGCCGGACTCCTTCACGATCCTCGCGAGAAGGAGGACGTGCCAATCGTGCTTCGGTTTTCCAGGGAAGAGCGTTCAAGTGTTGCCGACCTAATGACGATCAAGTTGATTGGGGAGTCAGGCAACCTGGTGTCTCTTGGAGAACTGGTTAAGATCGAAGAGACGATCCAGGAGAGGAACATCTACCATAAGAATCTCAAGCCTGTTTTGTATGTGACCGGAGACGTTGCCGGGGCTGAAGAGAGTCCCGTCTATGCGATCGCTGAGTTGGGTGACAAGATCGCTGAGCTGGAAATACCCGAGGGCTACGAGATTGAACAATACACCGCCAGTCAACCCTTCCTGACCGATAAACTGTCGATTAAATGGGACGGGGAATGGCATATTACCTATGAGGTCTTTCGAGACATGGGTATCGCTTTCGCTGCGGTCCTTGTGCTTATCTACATTCTGGTGGTTGGTTGGTTTCAGTCGATGATCACGCCTCTTGTCATCATGGTGGCAATTCCTTTCTCGTTGGTTGGGATCCTGCCGGCGCACTGGCTTATGGGCGCTTTTTTTACGGCCACTTCGATGATCGGGTTTATAGCCGGCGCGGGAATTGTTGTCCGTAACTCGATCATTCTCGTAGACTTCATCGAACTTCGACTCGAACAGGGGATGCCCCTGGATGAAGCTGTGGTTGATGCCGGCGCGGTCCGGTTTCGGCCCATGATGCTGACCGCTGCCGCTGTGATTGTTGGCGCATCTGTGATCTTGTTTGACCCAATTTTTCAGGGATTGGCAATTTCGCTTATGGCCGGTGAAGTTGCGTCGCTCCTACTGTCAAGAATGACGGTTCCGATTCTCTATTTTGTAACCAAGAGACGGACGATGCGCTCTAAACGGTAAAGGGTTTTGAAACCGATTTCTTCGGTGGGCGCCCTGACGGATGTTTCTTAGTAAATAAGGAGATGTAAGAATGACAGTTGAACGCTATTTGAGATTGGCGGCCGGATTCTTTGTGATGTTGAGTCTGGTTTTGGGAACTTGGGTCAACCCCTATTGGTATCTGTTTACAGCTTTCGTGGGGTTAAACCTCTTTCAGTCAGCGTTCACCAATTGGTGTCCCCTGATGACCATCCTGAAGAAACTGGGCGTGAGATCGGCCTGACTGGGTCTTGAGGCTTGGGTCTTGGTATCTTCATTCGTGCTCGTAATCGTAAACTTTGTCGAAATCCGGGAAGGACGAATGAATCGACTAGGTTCTTGACAAAGCTTACGGCAACGGAGGGCCGGGAACTGCGGGCCTTACCACCCTCGTCGCCAACCCGATCGGGAAGTCTGTCGG
>JAUVSF010000450.1 GCA_030597245.1 Acidobacteriota bacterium | reverse complement strand
CTGGACAACCCGAGCAGATATTTTGCCTCGCAGGTTTCGAATTCGGGTAGGTTATACGGGAGTTGGGTCTTACCACCAAATCACTAAGGCGCTAAGCCACTTTTCTCACCAGGTTGCGTAGCGAGGCGATGGAGGCGCCGTCCTGACAAGGCGTCGCGACCGAGGCCTCCGCAGTCGTACTCGACAGTCCGTCGAGGAGGCCGACCGAGCGCAACGCAGTCAGGGCACAGCTGGAACGGCGCGTAGAGATTGCGCAGCTCCAGCAAAGGCCGCCGAAGGCGCGGATGCATGCGGCGACGCAGCAGCCAGCTGGTGAGAACTGCGGGCTAATTATCCTCCCGATACTTCTTCGCTGATTCCAGCAACCGATCGGCGCACGTTTCAATTACTGTCCGATGGGCAAGTCGGGATTTCCAGGAATCGGGGATTGCACTTTCGCCGTAGATGGCTCCTGCAAGTTGCCCGAAAACAGCACCGGTTGTATCCGAGTCGTCACCGAGATTCACCGCCTTCAGAACACCTTCCTCGAAAGAGGAGCTGTTGTAAAGCGCCCATAATGCTGCTTCAAGAGAGTCAACGACGTATCCGGTACCCCTGATTTGTGGGGGATTTCGATGCTTAAACGAACCATTAGCGATAGCTGCTATCTCCGGAGTCAGAGGGTAGGACTCCCAGAGATGAGGCGCCGGTGTAAAGTTTTCAGAGAGGAGTTCATTCTTAGGGACTCCTCTCTGAGCTCCAATCAGCAAAGCTGCCATATACCTGCAGGCGTCAACTGCGGCGCGAGTTCCATGGGTGGTCCGAGAACTCTCTCCGGCCAATTCAATTGCCTTCACAGGATTCTGCACATAGAAAAGTGGGACTGGCGCTAATCTCATTATTGAACCATTTCCTGCAGCTCGAGGATGAGTTGAGCCACCGAAGGGTTCCCGGGTCTTTTCGAATCTCTCAAGCGCATCTCGGACCGTGTTGCCGATGTCAAAACACTCGCCCGTACTGCTCAAATGACCTTCTCGCCACCATCGGACATAACGCTCGAGCTGATCCGTTGGGTTGAAACCTCGGCACTCGATCAGACTCTCCGCCAGACATAGAGCCATAGATGTGTCGTCGGTCCATTCCCCTGGGCGGAGGCCGAAGGGCCCGCCTCCGACCATGTCTGTGACCGGCGCAAAGGTCCCAGGGCTCGAGAACTCGATGGTTGTCCCAAGAGCATCTCCAACCGCCAAACCCAAAAGGCTACCCCGGAATCGATCACCTAACGATCCTACACTCGGCGTCCTCTCACCGATCTCGAATTTCTGGAGTGCCTCGGAGATGAGTAAAAAAACGTGTCCGTCATCCGCCTCACGAGTCCTACCCAGGAGGTTGTCACGCCATCGTGTTGGAAGCGCAGATTCACCGTGCAAAGCGCCAACAGCTGCGCCTACAATCGCTCCGACAGTATCGTTATCACGCATGTCGCTTACGGAGCGTATCAAAGCCTCTTCTGCGTCTTGCCCATAAAGCTCAAGAATCAATAACACGTTGGGGACTGTCTCAAGTAGATACGCACCTGAGTACCACTCATCGCAGACTTCGAGTGGCTCCCTTCGCTCTTGAACGGCCGGCCTAACGAATTCCTCCACAAATTCACAGAGTGTACCCCGGAAACTCAGGCGAGATCTCGGTCGATATTGCTTGCCTGTCTCTATTGGTTTCGAGTAATGCAAGAATCTCTCAACCCACCAACCCGAACACGCATCAGGTGGATCGCAACGGTTCAAGCTCTCAATAAGAACTCCGACAAATCCGATTGACGCAACAACCGCAGCTTCATCGCGGTGGGTTAAGACTGTTGCATTGATGACATCCTGCCAAAGACTCTTGGTCGGTGATTTGAGATGAGGCAGGATTACTGGAGCGATTCTCATCAGCGCTCCATTCCCTGCGGAAGGTTGACCAGCCTCATCCCATGGCGTGCCGGACTTGAATGCTCTCAGAAACTTGTTGACTGCTCGCCCCAGTCCAAAGATTTGAGAACTGCAAAATGTCTGTCCTAATTCCTCAGGCTCGAGTTTCCCACAACGCAATAGCGACTCGATGGTCCAGAAAGCCAACTGGGTGTCATCGGATGGAAGGCCCACCTTTCGACCACCAGCATGCCGATTTGGCAGGTAATCTCGAATTTCGCCCACTTCTTTCCGTCTCTCGCGTGGATTCATGCTTTCGGTCGTATTGCCAAGAGCATCTCCGATCGCAAGGCCAAGCAGCATTCCGCTCACTCTTTCCGGACGGACTCCACGGCACTCTGGAACCGGAATTCTTTCGACGGACCAATTACTCATTGATATGTCCTCACTGAAGTGCTTCTACAAGTCTCATTTACGGGAGAGGATCTTTTCTCGGACCAGGGGATCCAAGTTCGGACAGGTCGGAGAGAGTGATGGTTCCCTGGCCACATGAATTCGGCCAACAGCAGGTCTCTTGACTACAGTTAGACTGGGGTTCAAATGGGGTGAATGATGGCCCTGAGGCGCGATTCCCGGGGGTGGATAAACGCGGGCTAAAGGTGAAGCTGGTTCGATTGAAAGGCCCTCCGCCGGCGGGTAGAGTTCAGCAATGCTCAGCACTCCAAGGGCGGGACATTTTCGATTTTCGAATGGCGAGTGTCGAATGAAGGTCATACAAACAGAGAATCCTCGATGGCCTCGCGACATTCTTGAGCAGACCGGAGTTGACCTAACCTTCATCCAATCTTTCCAGGGTGCGCGGCCACAGTTCTTGTGAATCGACTCGGAAAGCGCGGTTGAACTTGCTCGAGCAGTTCTCCCAGGCGATGGTAGCGGCCAATTCCACGAGTTCATCTTCGGAGAAAGAGTCCTTCAACCGTTCAAACAGTTCGTCCGTCACCTCCCGATCCGTTTGGGTGATGCAATCTGCAAACTCCAATGCCAGCCGTTCCCGGTCGGAGTAATGGGGACTGCCGGCATAGTTGGGAAGATCCAGGATTTTCTCTCGAGTCACCCCCATTTCGCTACTCACGGCAGCGTTAATGTCCTGTCAGAAAACACAACCGTTAAGTGCTGCGACACGGCGATTAACCAGGGAGGTAAGGCTGCCGGCCAGAAGCCCCGAGGCCTCCAATCCTCCCCACATGCCCAGGACCGCGTGAAAGATGGATGGTCTGCGGGCATAAATCTTGTATGGTTCGAGGATTGCCCCCCATCGTTCCACTTGTCGATCATAAGTCCGTTCGATACGCGCTCCCACCTGGTCTTTTTGAAGTCCTTTGATTCTCGCCATGCCTTATTGTGCAATGACGGGGGTAATTATCAAGAGGCTTTGCCCTGGTGCGACCCCGAGACCTGAGGGCGTGTTGCCCAAATGAGCATTAGCGCCGAGGGCTAAGCTCGAAGCTCGAAATCCGAAGTTCGAAACAAGCTCAAAATTAGAAGGTCTAAGGTCGAAACGCCGTAAAGTGACTGTTTATAAATAGGTGATCGTCGACAACCCGTTTCAGTCCTTAAATATTCGAGCTTGGATATTGTTTCGAATTTCGAGCTTTGAACTTCGGAAGCCCCAAGACTCCAATACCCCAAGCCCCCAAGACCATCCCCCCCCCCCTTTGCCGACTACTGCGCGTGCTGCCTGGCTTCTGCAAGGAAGCGTTTCATGCGGTTCAGCGTCGCTCCCTGCGCCGGGTCGTCTACCAGGTTCGTATACTCCTCGGGATCGGCCTGATAATCGTATAGCTCGGCCCCGTATTCGCCGCCGCCCCACTCGGTGTAACGGTAACGCACCGTTCGAATCGAATAGCCCTTGATATGTTTTCCTTTGAGTTCTGGGTGCATCCTTGCCGCCCGGCTCCAGGCCACAGTCAAGGCCGCATCTTTACCTGCCCGCCTTTCGTCCTCCAGGATGGGAAGCAGGCTCTGTCCTTTCAGATGATCGGGTGGTGGCAGATCACATAGTTCGGCAATCGTGGGATAGATGTCGATCATTTCGGTGATCGCGCTGGTGGCACGTCCGCCAGGGATGTTGGGGGCGGCGATGAGCAGTGGCACACGTGCCGAGCCTTCAAACAGATCCCCTTTTTGCCAGAGCCCGTGATGGCCAAGATGATAGCCGTGGTCGGAAACGAACACGATCACCGTGTTGTCGGTCAGCTCGAGACGGTCCAAAGCGTCGAGCAGCCGTCCGACCTGGGCATCCATTAACGACACCGATGCGTAGTAGGCCTGGATGATCTCTTTCCGCTGCGCAATTGTCAGCTCGCGCTGCTTCGGCCGATCAGCCAGTGCCGCCACGGGAATGTCTTCGCGATCACCGGGTTTCTCCAGGACAGGGTTGATCCTTTCGCGTGGATAAAGGTCGAAATAGTGTGAGGGCGCCACGTACGGCGTGTGCGGACGATAGAAGCCGACCGCCAGAAAGAACGGCTTACCGGTCTTGGCGGGAAGATTTTCCTTCAGGAGCATAATCGCGGCCGATGCCCCGATG
>JAUVSF010000356.1 GCA_030597245.1 Acidobacteriota bacterium | reverse complement strand
TCCGGTCACCACGGAACCATTTGCAGCCGATAGGAAGATAAGCTTCCAGCTTGTCACATCGGGAACGAACTGTGCAGTGACGGCCTGGAAGACCATCTTCCGGTCACCACGGAACCATTTGCAGCCGATAGGAAGATAAGCTTCCAGCTTGTCACATCGGGAACGAACTGTGCAGCGACGACCTGGAAGGTCATCTTCCGATCACCACGGAACCATTTGCAGCCGATAGGAAGATAAGGCCTCTTCCCTTTTCCGCTTGATCGGGAGCTGCCAGTTTGCTTTCAAATCCAGAACCCCGGTCCCACGGACCTTCAAATCGAGCGAAGCGAGAGAAGGTATTCTCCTTGGCTGTGGAAGCCCGCGCTGCTGGTCCAATAGTCCCCAGGCAGGCTTCTTTCACCCGTGCCTGCGCCCTGGCTCTTCAACCGGTGTGAATGGGGACATCGTCCCCTAAGACCGGAACGGTGATGCGGTAGAAACACCAGACTTGACACTCCCGTTTGATGCGAGTTTAGAGGAGAGATGAGGGCATCCTTCAGGAAGGTTCCAGCGATGTCAAACGGGTAGCCCAATCTCCCGGGCTGCAAGCAGCTGATGATGATCCAGAGTGACGAATCGGTTCAGTCCCTGCCGTGCATGAAACCAGACCGCCGTCCGAAGATGGATCAAATCGAGCGATCGGGGCGTCGAAACCGCCGGCATTACCGGAGCCAAACAAAGATCGAGACTCAGGTCTCGCAGCAAGAAGTGTTCGACGTCACTTTCGAGCATGTCTTGGCATTTATAGTATTCAGCGGAGGATAAGGAGCCTTGGCGGCACAACCGGACCAGGTTCCGGTTTGCCTCGAGAACCATCGCTACACTCGAAACCAGTCTGGCGCCTGCGATCTCCCGCCGCAACTTCCGGTTCCCTTCTTCACCCAGCAGGATACAGAGGTAAGCAGAAGTGTCCAGGTAGACGCAGTTGGTCAGAGACCGATCAGGGTTCTTCTTCATTGCTCCCTCTATCCTCGGCAAGCAGCTCCAGATACAGCCCTCGGGTCGGTCCTTTCAGCGCTGGCCGGAGGTCTGCCATTTCGTAGCGCGAGCCACGAGGCAAGTGTGCTTCACCGACTGGGCCAAGCTCGACAACCGGCGTGGTATGCCGGGTAACCACCACTTTCTCCCGCGCCGCATCCGATATGACAGAGGAGAGATCTCGTTTTAGTTCATAAAGTGACACCTTTTTCATAGATAAAGAGTACCATAATTAGGTCCGAACTTAGATCTGAACTGAGGCATTCGCGTTGTAGAGGTTTCTGAGCCGGTTGAAGTACCCGGTACCGGCCCCATTCAGGTTGACAGGATCACTTCAACGGATAAGAGAATCGTGGTAGATGCCGGACGCCGGACGCCGGATGCCGAAAATCGAAAATCGGAAATCCCAAGTGCCGGACGTGTCGCGCCGTAGCTCGGAGAGCAAAGGCGGATGCCAGTTCCCAGCTCCCAGCCCCCAGTTCAGCCCCGCCTCGCGGGGCGATATGCGCAGAGCCCAGGGCGTGTATCCGCCGTAGGAGGGCAAGCCCTGGATGGGCGACGAACCCTCCCTTCGAGTCCCGGCCCCGCGGGACGACATGAGTTTCGCAAATCAGCCTTCTGTCAACGGCATGAATAGCGTGGGGAATCCGGACCCTGTCTTCTTCGCTCGTTAGAAAGTTCAACCACCTTGTCTTCGGGACACCCGGCCAACCCTACCCCGCGAGGCAGGCTCAATCCACACCACCATGGACCAGATAACCTAAGAGAGTGTTGACCAGGCACCCGGGCATCTGGTACCTGGCATCTGGCATGCAGCAAGCCTCTCTGCGACTGTGTTTTCCCACAGCGTGATCGGCTAAAACTGAGTCGTGTCCTTTTCGCCGGTTGGATTGAGGGGTCTCGGAGTCTCGTGGTCTCGGTCACACCGTGATCAGAAGGATGAACCTTCGGGGCGCAGGGAGCGGCTCTACTCTTCCGGAATCTGGCCCCTATTCAACTCATACAACTCTTCCAAGGTATCGAATATCTCTGCCGTGTCAGGCGGATCCTGCCATCGAGTGTTCCAAGGTGCCGCAGCATAGCCAAGACAATTGTTTCTGAAGAGCCTGGAAGCTCTCACAAACTTCGTCATTGCTCGGAATTCTCCCTCCGTGTAGGCGGAATCGGCAGGGTGTTCATGGTGAACGCTAGTGTAGATGAATTTCAATCCGTGGCGGGCGAAATAGGAAAAGCTCTTCTCGGCATCGTAGTTCCCGTCCCCATCAGGATCTCCACCGAAAGGCCATGAATCGTAGTAACACCATGGCCTCAAGATCACGTTATCTACAAACACTGCCTTTTGTTCCGCGGATAAACCCGGTAAGCTAGCAATTCCCGGAGTCATCTTGGAATAGAAGGCCCTGACTCTGGTAGAACTGCGGAACACGTCCGGGGCAGAGCAATCAACTTCTCGTCCTCCTTTGTCGTAACAAACCTCTTCCTTGGCGGTAAGGAATGTCTTCTTCTCGATCCCCCCATTCGCCTGCGGATCCCAGAGATCGCCGTAGACAAGGATCTTTGTGTTTTCGCCGATAATGCGATGGACCTGCGTGACTCGTCTGGACAACTCATCCACTACCAACGCCTGAACAGCCGTGGAAACGTCTTCCTGGTGATTCTCCATTCTCCCAATAATGAAATCTCTATCGACTTGGGCGAACCGGTCTTGCGGTCCCGAGACCTGATCCGGAACACCTCCAATCAGGAGATATCCGTCATCTACAGGTTCATCATGACCCAAATCGATAAACTCCAGTTCATAAGGCAGTTTGGCCTCCTCAAAAGCTTCCTTGAGGACCCGCAGCAACTCCTCGAAGCTGGCGTCGATACCGTCCGGATCATAGGCGAACGAAGGGCACCCCCAGGTTCCCGATCCATCGTGATAGACGTTCATCTGGATCTTCGGGTTGTTGGCTGCAGTCCAGTGCAGGCTCCATTTGCTACCCAACTGTATCTTCGGGATCATCCGCATTCCATGCTGGTGTACCCGCAGGAAGGCTCGCCTGAATTCATCCTTCTTTGCGGCTATTCCCGGATTACTTTTGTCCGTATCCAGGTGAAACTCTGCCAGCAAGTAATTGTATTTGGCCTTAGCTGCCCTCCTCAGATATCCATCAGCCTTTCCTTGAGCCAGTTCTTCCCCAAACAGGTAATAAGCCAGTCGAACGCTGTTGTACTTCAGGATTGGGTCAGACTGTCCCGACATGATCGAGATCATTGAAAGGCCAATGATAGAGAGTAGCAATAGTGATTTCCTCATGACTCTTCCAATCCCCGTGTGTGGTTGAGTTTGTCGGATGAATCCCACATCACGCCGGGTGGTTCCCTCGGTCTTCGCGTTCTGGCAGCGGCGGAGAAAAAGTGAAGTGGGCGGCGGTTCTAAGGTGACACATCCGGATACTGATTATCTTCCCTTCTAAACGTTCATTCAACTGAATCTTTGGGATCTCCTTGGTTGGTCCCTCCCCCCCGGGGGGAGAACGTGGCGGCACCTTTCCTGCTTCATAGCCCGGATCCTGATGGCACTCAATCTCAGTCCGTGATCGCCTTGTAGGTGAGCCCTCTGAAATCGTTCCACAGCGTGCGCTCACCCCATGGATACAGCTGCGCCATGACGATTCCGACGAGCTTCTCCGCCGGGTCAACCCAGAAGTACGTGAAGTAGAACCCGCCCCAGGAATACGTCCCGACAGAGCCGAGACCTCTGTCCTTCGCCGCCTCGGTGACTACACCGAAGCCCAGACCGAAGCCGTCTCCGTGGTCCTCGATCAGTCCTTCGACGTCCGAACAGTGGTCTTTCGTCATCAATTCCACGGTCGTCTCTTTCAGCAGGCGCACTCCGTCGAACTCGCCGCCCGCGAGGAGCATCTGGAGAAACCGGGCGTAGTCGGGCACCGTGGAGACGAGTCCTGCCCCTCCCGAGAAGTACTTGCCCGAACCACTGTACGGATAGCCGGCGGAATAGACCGCGCCGTCTGTCTCGATCCTTCCCTCCGGTAGTCTCTCGATCGTGTCGTCTGCTGCAGGCTGGTAAACCGCGGCGAGGCGAGACCTTTTCTCGGGGGGAAGACGAAAGTAGGTGTCCTTCATTCCCAGGGGCTCGAAGATGCGTTCCCTGAAGAACGCATCCAGAGTCTTCGCGGACGCGACCTCGACGACGCGGCCGAGCACATCCGTCGCCAGGCTGTACGCCCAGGCGGAGCCGGGCTGGAACAGGAGCGGCATGGAGGCAATGCGCGCAGCGTTGTCTCCGATTGTGCCGTCCGTCTCGATGAGCCCATCGGAAACCCGGCCTTCCCTGTAGAGCGCGGAGACCGGAGTTCCCATGAAGCCGTACGTAAGGCCGGACGTGTGGGTGAGGAGGTGCTGGATCGTGATCTCACGGTCGGCCGGGGTGCCTTCAGTCGATCCGGACACAAGGACCTTGACACCCTCGAACTCCGGGATGAACTTTGCGACCGGGTCGTCCAGAGACAGCAAGCCTTCATCCACCAGCATCATGATCGCGACGCTGGTGATGGGCTTGGTCATGGAGCAGATCCGGAAGATAGTGTCCGGAGCCATCGGCGTTTCCGTCTCCACGTCCTGCATCCCGACCGCGTCGAGGTAGGCGATTTGCCCCTTTCGCGCGACGAGGGCAACTCCGCCGGCGATGGACTTCGTCTCGACGAGCCCTTCGAGCAGGCCGTGGATGTCCTGAAGTTTCTCCGAGGAGAGTCCGACACTCTCGGGAGGGGCAACCTGGGGCTCGGTGCACGCGACGGTGCCAAGGACAAGCGCCAGGAGAATCGTGAATCGATACAGGCGTTCAAGGGTGTTGCGCATCATTTTCGGGCTCCTTCTGCCACGGCTTATGCTCAGATTAAAGGAAGATAGAACAAATTCACGTTTCATGAGGCCGTAGGCCCTACATGGCACTACGACGGAATGTTTCAGGGCTGAAGTTGACAGTCACCTTCAGCAGAGTTTCATTTACTGACACGTAGGTTCGAAAAGTAGCAGTCAGATCCGGGGCCTGCCCAGAGGGCAAGCTTCCCCTTTGAAGCGCCGTGTTTCAGGTCACTTACGATGAGGCACGGCTGTTCTGCTCCATGGACGTAGAGCTTCGCCTGTGTGCCTTCGATGACGATCTTCACTTTTGTCCACTCTCCTGGTACCAAGTCAACGTAGGCTTCGTACTTGCTTGGGCTTTCCTTCCGAAGTCGGTGCCAGGGGTAATCAGGATACGAGATGTACTGAGTCGAATGATTCCTACGGAGCTGCTCATTGGCCCGGCCATTGGTTGGTCGCAGGTAGAAACACTCGAAACGGGAGACATCAGGAGCAACGCGGAAAGCAACCCCTACGAAGCCGCGAGCACCACCGAATGCACCTTCGGCGGGCTTCCCCGCGAGATCGATTTCGATCGTCCCGTCCTGTATCTCAAGATTCTTGAGGATGGCAAAGGTATCCTC
>JAUVSF010000355.1 GCA_030597245.1 Acidobacteriota bacterium | reverse complement strand
TGGCCCTGTGGGACATTAAGGGTAAGGCCCTTGGGCTGCCTGTCTACAAGCTTCTGGGTGGGGCGCTTAAGGAACGGATTACGCCTTGTGCCTCCCTGCAGCCCAGTGGAAGTACCGTTCAGGAGTATGGTGACTCCCTGGTTGCCTGGGCAAAACGAGCCGCCGAATATGGATTTAGAGCCGCTAAGCTGGAATGCACACTGGGTGGACCATATAACCACGAGGGCCTGCAGGGCAGCGACCAGGAAATGACTGAGATTATCAGAGACTGCCGTCGCGCAGTGGGCCCCGAGTTCACCCTGATGGTGGATGTCCAGTACCTCTGGTACGACGCCAAGAGCGCGTTGAAGACAATCTCCAAGTGGGAAGACCTCGATATCTTCTTCTTAGAAACTCCTTTGCGGATCGACAACCTGGAAGGATACGCTTTCCTCGCCCGTGAGGCTCCGATGCGAATCGCCGCCGGCGAGTGGCAGACGACACGCTATGAGTTCATTGATCTTATGGATAAGGGGCAGGTGGACGTTGTTCAGCCTGACATTGGTAGAGTCGGGGGCCTGACAGAAGCGATACGCGTCTGTAACCTTGCGCAGGATCGCGGTCGGTTGGTTGTCCCCCATTGCTGGAAGACAGGTATAGGGATCGCGGCGGCGGCTCATCTCGCCGCGGTTTTGCCCCACTGCCCATTCATCGAGTTTCTGCCCGCTCATTTGTGTGAATCACAACTCAGAGCCGAGCTAGTCGAACACTATCTGGAAATGGAAGAGGGGAGTCTCCGTCTTCCGGATCGGCCCGGGCTGGGAATCGAACTCAACTTTGACGCTCTTGAAAAGTTCAGGATCTAGAAATCTGCTGCAAATCTGATTAACCTTGGGGCGGTGAACCTATGATATCCCCTGTGGTCCGTTCTAAGGAAAGAGTTCGATTGTCAGCCCGGTCAGTCTGTTCACTGATATGAGTCAGGATCAAGGAAATGCGAGATCAATCGAGGAGAGGATGTTTCACGACCGCCGTCGTTTACGCCGAGAACACCCGCCGCCAGGCGGGAAGGTCGCGAGTTCGAGTCTCGTCGGCTCCGTTACGATTTCCCCTTTGATTCTCAACGACTTCCACCGCCCGTTCGACAAGAACACACGATCGGACCCGCAGGGTTCCCAGTAGAAGGGAGTCATTCAATCGGAGACCAAGACTTGGCAGCCTCCCAGGGGGCGTTTGTTTGAGAGAAGTAAGTCGTAACTTAAAGCGCATCTATCATTCTCTTGAGGGCAAGCATGCCGGGATCGTCCAGCCCCACGCTCTTCTCACCGAAAATGCGCGCCCGGCCTGCCTTCGAAAGTCGAGGGCGAAAGTCCTCGAGCGCTTCGTCAACACCTCGTTTAGCTGCTTCCAGCATGTCATTCGAGTCCCCAGCCTCGGCGAGGGCCTTGCCCAGGCGGTCCAGCGCATCCAGAACCGTTTTGTCGCCGAGTTCCGCATTACTGCGCTGGGACATCGCGTCAACCGCATCGGCAGTCAGTTCGGACAGTTCGCTCCGGAGGATCTCCTTTTGTCCTTTCACGCGTCGGCTGGACGCCATGAGTCCGGTGGCGATCAGCGTGCCAAAGGTGGAACCGGAAACCTGGGTAAACGCCTGCGCACATTTCATCAACGCCATTCCCAGGTCGTCTGGAAGTTCCGGTAAAATCATTCTTAGAGACCGCGCACCGCGCACCGTTGTGACGCCCAGGTCGCCATCCCCGAGCACCCCATCTGCTTGGTTGAGCTCGTCGGCAGCCTCTTCAAGTGCAGTACAGATCTTCTCCAGGCCCGACTTGAGCGTGTGGACAGTCAACGTATCTGGCATCAAACGTTCCTCCAGTGCGGGCAGTCACACGGGGCCTTGAGAAGCGCTTCCAGTTCCCCATCAAGGTGGTGAATCGATATGGAATGCCCCATCATCTCCATCGAGGTGCAATAACGGCCTACGAGCGGCTCCACAATCTTGACGCCCAATTCCTGCAGGCGTGCGGCCAGGTAACGGTAGACGATATACAACTCCTCAAGTGGGGTGGCCCCGAGGCTGTTCACAAGTACCGATACGCGGTCCCCTGACGATAGAGGCATATCCGCCAGAAGCATGTCCAGCATCTCCTCGGAAATCTCGTCCGCACTGCGCAGCGGACCCCGGCGCACTCCCGGCTCGCCGTGAATGCCCATGCCGATCTCCATTTCGTCGTCGCCGAGTTCAAAGGTTGGTTTACCCGCTGCCGGCAGGATACAAGGCGCCAGCGCTACGCCTACAGTCCGCGTCTGATTGACCGCCTTCTGGGCGACTTCCGCGACTTCATCAAGGCTTCCGCCTGCCTGCGCCTTGGCGCCCGCTGCCTTGTAGGCGTAGATCAGGCCGGCAATGCCGCGCCGCTTGTCTTTTTCATCCGGTCCACCGCTGGCGACGTCGTCGGTACCCAGTACGGAGCGGGTCCGAATCTCTTCCATCTCCAGCATTTCAGCGGCCATGTCGAAGTTCATCCTGTCGCCACTGTAGTTCCCGTAGAGTAGGAGCACCCCCTCACCTCCATTCGCTCTGCGCGTGGCCTCCATCATCTGCTCGAGATTGGGGGACGAGAAGACGTCGCCGATGGCACAGGCATCTAGCAGACCATCTCCGACGTAGCCGGTGAAGATTGGCAAGTGTCCAGATCCGCCGCCGGCGACCAGGCCGACCTTGCCGGTGACGGGCGCCTTTGGACGTACGATCACGCGATTCTCCGGTCCGCAGCGCTGATAGTATTCGGGATGCGCTGCGCACATGCCCTCCAGCATCTCGTCGACATAGGCCAGTGGTTCATTGACTAGTTTCTTCATGATTCCTCGGCTTTGGTGCACCAATCATCCAGAAGCATACACTCCCCCGATGTTCACCGATTCTACCCGATCGGATACGACTGTGGTCCACCCATTTCGCGCATCCGGTTCAGAATCGAACAAGCGATCATTACCGAGGTGTAGTTTCTTCCAGCGTTTTCGGTATCTGACTCCATGCTTCTTGATGTGCCACTCTCCCTGGCCGCAGATCTTTGGACATGTACTGTCCACGATGAACGACAGGGGTCCATCGGGCAGATTGTTCAAGTGTCTCCTAACTTCGATGGTCCGATTCCGGCGGGACAGCGTCGTATGGTCCGGGCAAGGATGATCCAGGCACATCAGCCTCAAGATGGACCCAAGGAATCCTTCCGTTTGCCGGAGAGGGAGGTGAAACAGTAGACCGAACATCAGTGCGGTCTCAATCGCCAGGTCCGAATACACTGGTTGTCCACCTCGTTCTCCATTGGTCGGGGGAGTCCAGGCATCAATGGCTTCTTGGCTGAACCAGATGGTGATATCGCCACGAGCTCGGAGAGATTTCTCATAATCTCTCCAGTTCCTCACACGGTAGGCTGTTTTGTGCTTGGGATGGCTGTTTGCTCTCTTGTGTGCTTCCGCCATGGTCTCCCTTCCGAGTGATATCAACAGAAAGGAGGATGATGGCGGTCAAACGCTATGTCAAGAACTCGGTCTTGTGATTCATGCACCAAAGCCGATTTCTATCGCATTCGCCGCTCCTTGCCCACTGTCTCCCGCGCTTCACGAGTCCAACTTCCCTTTAACGATTGCCTCTCGAACATCGTTGAAGTTTTCAAATGGAATAAACGGTGCGTGATGGCTCTCGCAATAGTCCGCCAGGTACGATCCCGCCTTTGCAAGAAGGAGATCTGCATAGGGAATCGCAACAACATCCGAGGTGCCGTCACCGATGTGAACCAGTGCCCCATCCTCCTTGGCGCCGGAAATAATTCTCTCTTTGTCGTTTGATTCCTTCTTTCGGTAATCCCAACCCTGCGGAGTTATCTCCAGAGACTGGGCATAAACGGGAAGCTCGAGGTGTCCGATGAACAGGTCGATAACCGGCTCCATCCCCGCGCTTACGACTGCCAGGGGATACTCGTTGTTTTGACACCATTTGACAAAGTCAGGGAAGGTCGGATCGACGAAGATACTTGACTTCAGTGCCCTAACCGCTTCTTCCCAGGAGATACGGAGCGTGGCCAGTTCTTGACGAACAGCTTCGTAAACACTCAGTCTCCCTTCCTTAATCGCCTGTCTCATGCCATGTCTGAATTCGGGACCCGCTCCAAACTGTTCGGTGAGGAAGATGATGGAGTCTTGACTGGTTATGGTCCCGTCGAAATCGCAAAGGATCTGTGCCATGAAAGCCAAGGTTAACACAACGGACCCGGGGGAGGCCTATACGAAGGAACTCGTGATGAGGCCGGTCCGGCAGGTCATTCTCCTGGCTGATAGCAGCAAGTTCGGCAAGGTCTCCTTCGTCCAGGCGGGGCGCCTGGCAGATGTGGATATTTTGATTACCGATCGGTTGAGTGATCGCAAATTCGCCGGCGAGCTTCGGAAGCGAAAGATAGAAGTGATCCAGACCAAACGTGGATGACCTGAAGCAGTGAGAGGAATATATGTGGAACTATCTCAGTGACAGCCGGCCGGATTTCACCGGACAGTGAAATGACTCTTCTTGCTTGCGACCCTAATGGAATGAAGCTCGGCTGCCCAACGAACATTGCCTTCGGTTTCAATGACCCCGAGACCCTGTACGTCGCGAATCGGGGTCGCTACGATATCACGTGGGCAGTAGTCGGAAGGATGGGGCAGTCACTCCCTAATTGGGGGCAGACAGCGGAGGGCAGAGGCTCAGTGGACCGATAGCTAACGGGCGACATCAGGTTATAGAACACCGTAACGGTCGTAGACTTCTCGGAGGAGTTTTCCTTCCTTGAGCGCTTTTCGGCTGTGGCTCTCTTGTTTGGCCTTTTTCAGGGCTTTTCCAATCGCCTCTTTCTCCAAGTGCTGAGGTACCACAACCACACCGTCGTTGTCCCCAAAGACCAGGTCTCTCGGCTTAATGACAACGCCCCCAACCTTTACGGGCACGTCATAATCAACTACCGCACCCCGGCCACGGGAGTCCACCGGGCGCAACCCAGAACAGAAGAGCGGGAAATCCAGTTCCAGGATCTTCAGGCTGTCACGAACCAAACCGTCTACCACCGCCCCAGTAGCACCTCGGGCTTTCGCTGCTGTTGACAGCAGTTCTCCCCAAGGAGCGTTTTGGCGAGACTCATTCGTGCAGGTTACTGCCACCTCTCCGGGACGTATGCTGTCAACGGCTTCGATCTCCTTAGCATAAGGGTCGGGGCTCTCTTCATAGACATCAACCCAAAGAATTGTCTTAGCTCTCCCTACAACCACCAAATTGGGCGTGAGGGGCCGGATTGTCGGATTCAAAGCCTGATCCCGATACCCAAGCTCGTCAAGTGCGTCGCTTACGACAGCGGTGTACAGATGCTCTCGGATGAGATCGAAAAGTTGCTGATCCTCTAATCGTCCTGGATCTGGAATCTCCGCAGTCGTCGGCTTTGGCACTTTCTTCATCTAGCTATCCACCTTCTATTTTCCGTATTCGAATGCTCTTCTCGCAGGCAGTGG
>JAUVSF010000389.1 GCA_030597245.1 Acidobacteriota bacterium | reverse complement strand
TAACCTGACAGGATCCCAGCAGGTCCATCATCAGTTAAGACCGAAAGGTGTCCCTAGGACGCTCATAACAAACATCTGGTGTCCTTGGTGGTGGTTTTTATCAGGGCTAATGTAATCTCCAGACAAATCAGCTAAAATCTCGCTGGAATGAATGTCCGTGATCTGTTTCTTTCTCCGGATATCGACCCGGTCGAAGTATGGACATTTCTTCGCACCCTGGGCTTCAAGGATCCTGAACGGGCTGACCGGCATCTGCAGAAGGTTGTTGACATTGTTCAATACCCTGAACGCGTTGCAGACGTAGCGCCCATGCTTCTCGATGAGATGGGCAGCTCGGTAGACGCGGATGCAGCTCTGCGCCATTTTGAATCGTTCCTCGAGGTAGTGCCAAGCCCCGCGTCTCTACTCTCCGATTTGGAGGACTCTCCGAAAGCCTTGGGAACGCTCGTGGGCCTGCTCGGGGCCTCGCCCTACCTAACCCAGGTCCTCTGCAGAAACCCGGAGTATTTCTACTGGCTCATCGAACGGAAACGACTCGAAACTGTGTGTGAAGGCGACTATTTTCAATCGGAAGCGGAACGAGCCTTAAACCCCTTCGACCAACCGGAACTTGCTCTCAACGCACTTCGGCGAATGAGGCGCAGAGAGTTCTTGAGAATCGGAGCGCAGGACATCCTCGGCTACACCAGCCTGCGCCAGACAGTGGCTCAGGTGTCCTGGTTGGCGGAGACGCTACTCCAAAAGACTTTTGAGGTCTTGGCCTCGGCACAGCTTCCCTCTGCCCAGGGTTTCACCGTGCTCGGGATGGGGAAACTGGGAGGCTCTGAACTCAATTTCAGTTCCGATGTTGACCTTATTTTCCTTTACGAGAAGGAATCCGAACGTGAAACGATGCTCCGGTTTGCTCGCAACTACTTCAAGGCGCTCACCGAATACACAGCGGAGGGTCACCTGTTTCGTGTCGACCTGCGTCTGAGACCTATGGGCCAGCGAGGCGAAATCGCCTACTCGGAAAAGGCTTCGAACCAGTATTACAGCACATGGGCCGACACGACCGACCGTTTGGCACTACTGAAATGCCGTCCAGTTGCAGGTGACCTGCAGCTGGGGAACCGGTTTGTTCGTTCACTTGGGGATTTCGTCTACAAGAAGTACCTTGACCAC
The DNA here is from genome assembly GCA_030597245.1 of Acidobacteriota bacterium. Lineage (GTDB taxonomy): Bacteria > Acidobacteriota > UBA6911 > RPQK01 > JAPXNP01 > JAUWTT01. The sequence goes on along the minus strand of JAUVSF010000389.1, from coordinate 3,907 downwards.
GCCGCCGTAGAAGAAATCGGCTGGCTCAAGAAACGAACTGACGAAGCACTGCGCCGCCGAAAGGAGATTCTGACCAACGTCAAGCTTGGGCTTGGGGGAATTCGGGAGATTGAGTTCTTTGTCCAGTCCTTTCAGATCCTTTACGGCGGTACCCATCCTGAACTTAGAACTCCGAACACTCTTGACGCCTTGAAAAGGCTTGTAGACGGCGGGTTCATCGAATTCGGGGAGTTTGAGGCGCTGTCTGACGCCTACGTATTCTTACGCGATCTGGAACACAAGCTTCAGCTCGTTCATGATCTGCAGACACACTCTTTGCCCGACGAGGAGACCGAACTTCTCCGCTGCTCCAAACGGATGGGTTACCGAGAAGAAAGTGACGATAAGACACTGGAAGCTTTTCGCAGCGACCTGGAGAACCACAGTGCCCGAGTACGCCAGATTTTCAGCTCCCTGTTTGAAGAACCTGGGCAGCCGAGAGGCCTTGAGGAACTGATCCTGAACTCTGCACTTCCCGAGGAAGAGGCTCTCGACCGGCTTCGAGCGTTGAAGGTCAAACAACCGATGGCTGTTCTGGAGGGAATCAGGCTCCTTCAGAAGGCTCCCGCCTTCCCTCATTCGCCATCACGACTAAGGAATCTGTTGGCCAACCTTGTCCCTCACCTCGTGAAGAAGTCGCAGAACCTGGAGGATCCACGCCGACTCTTCACTCGCCTCGACCGTTTTTGCGAAGCCCTCGGGACCAGGGCCGGGCTCTATGCCGAAGTGATCGAGAACGAGGCTTTCGCGGCGCGCCTTCTCACAATCCTCTCCTACGGATCGGTTCTTCCTGAAGCGTTGATCCGCTACCCGGAGCTCCTCGAGTCTGTGGTCGACACTCCGGTTGCCGACTCTTACCCAGCTGTCCTGCAGGGATTCCTCGCCTCCCGAGCCTCCGGTGAGGAACCGCTGGTTGAGTCACTTGGCCGGTTCAAACGGCACGAAGAATTTAAGATCGGCGTTCGTACGCTCCTGGAAGAAGATAACCTTAGTAGCAGGCTGAGCCTGACTGATCTGGCTGAAGCCTGCCTGAAGAAAGCATCGGAAACAGCTCTCGACTCAACCCCCGGTTTGAGGGGAAAAGCCTTTTGCCTGATTGCTCTGGGAAAGTTAGGGGGGCGGGAATTGGTCTTCCATTCCGACCTGGATCTGGTCTTCATTTTTGATGACACGTGCTCAGACGTCATCAGCACAGATTTCAGCCCTTTTCTTAAGGATCTGCGAGCGCTCCTGCAGGTTTACACAGGAACAGGCCACACCTATGAACTGGACTTTCGCCTTCGGCCGGAAGGAAGACATTCGGCTGAAGCAGTACCTCTCACCCATCTCGAGGCATATTTCAGCGGCCGAGGAGAGGCCTGGGAACGTCTCGCCTACGTCAAGGCGCGCACCGTAATCGAAAACCAGCTCTGTGTCCCCTTGGACAAACTCGTTTTGCACCCCTCTTTCACTCCCCAAGAGATCGCTCAACTCAACCATGTACGGTGGCGCAAGGAGAAGGAAATCGGTCGAGAAACAAAGACTTCGCGCTATGACCTGAAGGTGGGCCGCGGTGCCCTTCTAGACATTCAATATGTAACTCAATACCTTCAGATCACACATAAGATAAGTGAGAGTAACACACTATTTGCACTGGATAAATTGGAACACTCCTCACATATAGATCGCTTCACTGCACATACCCTCAGAGAAGGACTTCGGTTTCTGTTTCGTCTCGAGATCCTGAGCGATCTGCTGGGAAAAGCGAACACGAGCCAGTTATCGCAGGATCCGGAAGAGAACCGGGAACTGGCTGAGTTGATGGGATTTGCATCCGGGACAGAACTGGTTTCGCGTTACGAAGCTCACACAGACCAGATCCGAAAGGTGTACGAAAGTGTTCTTGGGGAGCTGGGTAATCGGTGATCGGTAATCGGTGAACCCGACCGACGGCTTGGAAATTTGCTCGTGCTTGAATAGATCCTTGGCGAGCTTGGCGGGCTTTGCGTGAAGTCCATTTTTCTCACGCCAAGGCGGAGAGGACGCAAAGGGTGAAACGGGTTTCAAGGTGTTCGTCTACGCTGCAGGTCACGCCTCAAACCTTGGCGAGCTTTGCGTGAGGTATTACAGAACGTCTTGTTCGCCCGTCCTGATATTGTAGCCCTGCTCTACAGGCAGCACGAAGACGCGGCCATCTCCGATTTCCCCGGTGCGAGTTGTTTCTATGATCGTCTTTATCGCATCGTCAACCATATCGTCAGGAAGCACGACTTCCACCTTCATCTTGGGCAGAAGGCTGACGTTATACTCTTTGCCTCGATAAATCGCGGTATGCCCTTTCTGGCGGCCGTGTCCACGAACCTCGGAAACCGTCATGCCGGAGATATTCAGTCTCGTAAGCGCGTCTTTGATCTCTTCGACCTTGCTCGGTCGTACAATTGCCATAATCAGCTTCATTATTCTTCCTCTTACCTGGCACGAGACAGAAAACTGAAGTTTCGTGCAGGCTCAATTATCCATTTGAGGTTCGTTTCCGCTCCTTTTTGAATGGGGCCAAGCTATATCAGTTGAGCGTACCCACTATCTGCTCACTCAGATTGAGCTTCAACTCTGGTGAGAGTTTACCGCCCTTGTGTCGCAAATAAAAGACGTCAACCGCTTTCTCTCCTTCAGTTGAGATAAAAGCCAGATCAATATCACAGTCGAGATCTGCGATCTCCTTGCTAATCCTGTAGAGCAACCCTGGAGCATCTGGAGCGATGATCTCCATAATGGTGTATCTGTCGGAATGCTCATCCTCGAAATAGACTGTTGGTGAGAAGCCGGGAGTCGTAGTCTTCCGGAAAAGAATGCTCTGTTCCTTTCTTTCCAACATAGTCTTGACTGAAATCCTATCGCCCAAGGCTTCTCTCAGCAGATTTTGGAATCTCTTCTTTTCCACCCGATGCCTAAACACATCTTGTGGATCGGAGAACTGAAAGAAATCGATCAGTATCTGTTGATGGTTCGCAAACCCATACCCTTTGAGGATATTCATTCCAAAGTAGGAGAGTAAGCCAACGATTTTGGCAAAGATGCGGGAGCGATCCGGAGTGACAATGCAAAATTCGTAGTGGGTCTTGCGTTTCAAGAGCCGTGTTTCGACGGGGTTGTCGCTCTTCAAACTTGTTGCCATGCGGTAGTGTTCGAAGATCTCCCTGGGAGGGGTTGAACGTAGATACCGAACCGGAAAGCCTTCGAGAAAACTCTCGAAAGCAGCTGCGTCCAAGTCGGGTTCCAGTCCTGTCAGTAACCTCTCTCCAATGTCCTCCTCTTCGATCCGGGCTTCCCCCACCTTGAGCGTGAGCTTCCGATAAGCAGCGAGGTAAAGTTGCCAGAGCAGGTCCTTTTTCCAATCATTGAGAGTTCCCGGCGCGACCGCCTTGATGTCCGCATAGGTCAGCAAAGTGAGTAAACGCAGCTTCTCCGGGTCCTCGACGAGGTTGGCGAAGCGTTCAATCACCTCGTCGTCCTCGAGATCCCGCCGGAACACCACAGCAGACATTGCCAGGTGGTTCCTGATCAGGAAAGATATAGTTTTGATCTCTCCGGGGTCGAAGCGAAAGCGGCGCAGCGCACGAACCGCCATCCGAGCGCTTTCGTCGGTATGCTTTCCTCCCCTCCCCTTCCCGACATCATGCAGCAAAAGAGCTAGGGTCAGATGGTATGGGACAACGGTGTCCTTCAAAATTGAGATGAACCTTCCATCAGCCGTCTCAGCGTTTACGAACAGATCTTCGATGCTCTTGATTGCAATAAGGGTGTGTTCGTCAACCGTGTACTTGTGGTAGAAGTCGCGGATGACCCTGGCCTTGATGTTCCCAAACTCGGGAAACAGGAGCTCGAGGAT
>JAUVSF010000463.1 GCA_030597245.1 Acidobacteriota bacterium | reverse complement strand
CGGGAGAGATCATCTGCCTCACCGATGTCCTCACCCAGGTTATAGAGCTCCCAGGTTTGAGGCTCGTAAAAGTAGATCGCTTTCCAGTCGCCGACCCTGATACTGCTGTGGGGCTCATATCCGAGTCCCTTGGGACCCCACACATGCGGGTAGTGAAACAGGAGCGCCCGCTCCCTGGTAGAAGAACCTGCACCCGTGATCGCATCCAAGAGATCGACGCCGTCCACATTCTCCTGATACTCAGTGGGTATCTCAACTCCCGCCAATCTGCATATGGTTGGAAAGAAGTCCTCGCTTATCGCCAGTGCGCCGCTCTTGCCGGCGGGCTGAATCGGTACGCTCTGCTGGTTCGGATGATCGGGTTGCACCTTAACCCAACTCACGATCATCGGCACACGGGTCCCCCCTTCATAGGCAGAGCCCTTGCCCGCCTTCAGCGGCCAGTTATGCGAGTCGGCCTCCGTTCCCATAGGCGTGGTCCCCCGGGCATGGGCACTCAGGCCGCCGTTGTCGGAACCGAAGAGCACAATGGTTTCTTCCGCGAGGCCTAGCGATTCAACCTTCTCCAGAATCGTGCCCAGGCTGGCGTCCATCCCTTCCACCATCGACGCGTACCTCGCTTCCACTTCGGGTATCTCAAGGTCGGTATGCTGATAGGTGTGGCCCCGATAATGATCAATGTAAGGGCGGTGCTCTTGAATAGGAGTGTGGACGGCGTAATGCGCCATGTACAAGTAGAACGGTTGATCCCTCTTTGCAGCTGTCTCGATCGCCTGGCAGGCCTCCGTGGTCAAAGCATCGGTCAGGTGGGTGGTCGTGCCGTGATACTTCTCCAGCCCCGGCACTCCCCAGGGCGGCGTGTAGCCACGTGGTTCTTCATTTCCGTAATTCTCTTCGCCGTGGTAGTGGCCCGGTGCACCGGCGGCATGGCCTGCGATATTGATATCGAAGCCGAGATTGGTGGGATCATTGCCACTGGTACCGTGTGCACCCCAGTGCGCCTTCCCACAATGAATCGTAAAGTAGCCGTGATCCTTAAGGAGTTTTGGAAGCGTCAGATCACGCGCCTGAAGCCCTTCTTTCCGCCAGTCTCGCGGCGCTTTCAGTCGCTCGGTTTCGCCCGATTGATCGCGGTCGGGAAACAACGTCCAGTTGGTTACGTGATGCCGTACGGGACTCTGCCCCGTCATGATCGACGTCCGCGTTGGAGAACAGACCGGCGCTGCGTAGGCCTGGGTGAAGAGAATGCCGGTCGAGGCAATCCGTTCCATATTCGGGGTACTAAAATGGTCGTTGAAGGGTGTCCTTTCGGAGTGGAATTCGACCGAAGTATCCTGCCATCCCATATCATCGACAAGGAATAAGATGATGTTGGGGGGGCGGGCCTCCTGTTCCACAGTAGCGCAGCCAGGCAGCATGAGAAGACCAAGAGCAAGAAAAATGGGCAAGCTGATAAGGGCACGGGTTTCGGAAGTCATTCCAATAAAGGTATTTTGCCTTCATTTGGTTGTCAACCCAGCAATTTTCGATTGTCGATTTTCGATTGTCGATTGTCACCCGGGGGCCGGGATTGACGATGTACGGCCTACTCATTCGTCAATCGAAAATCGACATTTGTCATTTCCCGGTTCGCACTTCGTCGTTCGTACTTCGACATTCGTCGTTTCCTTGGCTCCCCATTCGACATTTGACACTTGACGCTTGCCATTTGCCATTCGTCAGGTTGACGTACCCTTCACGGATTGGCCAGAATGGTGCGTTATGATCTACTCCAGGCGTAGAGAGGTAAAGGCCTTACTGTTTCTGTTGGTCTTTCTTCTTCTGGTTTTTCCATCTCTGGCACAGAAGCGCACGGTTCGAATCGGCACGGTCCTGGATGGACCCTCGACTGTGACTGAGCGCGATGTGACGGTATTTGAGAGCGAGATCTCAACGATTCTGCAGGATGAATACAACGTTGAGTTCCCAGCTCAATTCCAGTTGAAGGGTGATTGGACCGTCTCTTCCGTTCAGAAAGCTCTCGACTCTCTTTTTGCGGCCGACGACGTAGATTTCGTGCTGACTTTGGGAGCTATCTCTTCCGTGATGGCTGCACGGCGCGACGATTTGCCGAAACCTGTCTTCGCACCGTTTGTCCCAAGTCCAGACGCCTGGGGGATTCCTGAAGTAGTGCGACAGCCTGATCCCTCTGACCCGTATGGGGAGTCACAGACAGTGAGTGGTAAAGAGAATTTGAATTACCTCGAACTGGGTCTGCAACTCGACTCAGATCTGGCGCAATTGAGAGAAATAGTCTCTGTCTCCCGCCTCGCTGTTTTAGTGATGAAACCTTTTGCAGAGCTGTACGGTCGGTTCTCGCAACGCCTGGGAGACGAACTAGGCACCGACGACCCGGATGAGTTTCGAGCCGTACTTGCGACTCGCTCGGTCGAGGAAACAATAGCTGCTATCCCTGCAGATGCGGATGCCGTCCTTATCACTCCGCTGCTGTTCTGGACGTCCGCCGACTACGACAAGCTCATCCAGGGCCTGATACAGAGGAAGCTTCCCAGCTTCTCCAGCGCTGGACGGAGCCTCGTCGAACAGGGCGTATTGGCCGGTCAAATGGTCGATGACGAAGTCACAAGACGAGCTCGCCGGATCGGCATTAACATGCACGAGGTTCTTGCCGGCAAACCGATAGGCGAAACCCCGGTTGACTTTTCACTCGAACAGCGCCTTGTAGTCAACATGGAAACTGCGAGGGCCATAGGTGTTTCTCCCCGCTTTGCCACTTTGCTCGATGCGGAAGTCCTTAATGAGCAGAGAGCCCAGCCAACTCGAACCATCTCGCTTTCGTCCGTAGTCCGGGAAGCCGGCGTAGCTAACCTTGATCTGGCGGCCGCTGATCGAAGCGTTGAGGCCGGCGAGGAAAGTGTTCGTGACGCGAAATCGGTACTGTTGCCTCAGGTTGGAATCTCCGGGGGTGGGGCGTACACCGACCCGGATTATGCCGAGAGGATTCCCGGGTTAGGGGAAACACAGTGGCGTTTTGAAGTTGGTGGAAGTCAGCTGATTTACTCTGACAAGGCCTGGGCAGGCTATCACATTGAGCAGAGCCTGCAAGATGCCAGGGAAGACGCAAGAGCCCAACTCCGCCTGGACGTCATTTTCGAGGCAGCCGAGGCTTATCTGATTCTGCTGAATGCAAAAACTGTCGAGAAGATTCAGAAGGACAATCTAGCGCTAACGCGGTCAAACTTCGACCTGGCGGAATCGCGAGTCGAAATCGGTGTCGCCGGCAGGGAAGAACTGTTTCGATGGGAAAGTCAGATAGCAGAGAATCAAAGATCCTTAGTTGAGACAGAAGCCCTTCGCCGACAAGCGGAGCTTTCAGTCAATCGAGTTCTGAACAGGCCATTGATTGAGAGGTTTCACACCATCGAAGCCGATCTGAATGATCCGGAGTTGGTTTCCAGCTTTGAAGCGCTTGCACCCTATATCGACAGCCCGGGCGGTTTCTGGCTTTACAGCGATTTCATGGTGGAACAGGCATTCGCCGCAGCCCCGGAAATCGCTCGATTAGAAGCGGAGCTTCGAGCAAAGGATCGTGAAGTCGCTGCGGAAAGTCGGTCTTTTTACATCCCGGACGTCTCGTTCCAAGGGTCATTCACTGGTTTAGATAACCATGGGAGAGGGTCCGAGCCGTTCTTCCCCGGTATGGAAGAGCTGCACAGTTTCTGGGAGGTAAGTGTCAATGCCCGGTTGTCTCTCTTTGAGGGGGGCGGCCGGTCTGCAAGGTTGGCAAGAGCCCGATTCGAATACGAGGAGCTCAGTCTCCAGCAGGAAGCGATTCGCCAGCGTGTCGAGCAACGGATGCGATCTTCGCTGTACGGCACGAATTCATCGTTCCTGGGGATCGGACTGGCTCGAGCATCAGCCGAGGCAGCCAAAAAGAATCTAGACCTCATCAGTAGTTCTTACGCGGAAGGCGTGGTGGGAATACTGGCCCTCCTGGATGCCCAGAATCAGGCTCTAAACGCAGAACTGACTGCGGCTGGAGCTACCTTTAAGTACCTTTTCGATTTCATGGGGGGCCAGAGAGCGTCGGGCCGTTTTGATTATTACCGAACGCCACAGGAAAGACAGGAGTTTCTTTCCCGGCTGGCGCGATTTTACCAAAGTAAAGGGTTTACAATCCGTAAGCCATGAGCAGGAACCGGACCGTCACAACGTCTCGATTCTGATGGACGAGTTCGGCGGATACGAACATGGGGAAACAAGCATGAGAGGAAGAACAAAGGCCTTTCCCGTATTAGGAGCCTTTCTGGCAACCTTAGCTCTGGTGGT
>JAUVSF010000590.1 GCA_030597245.1 Acidobacteriota bacterium | reverse complement strand
TCCCAAACCTGCTTCTGCAGTCGATCGGCTTCGGCAGGGTACCGGCTCAGCATGTTCTCACGTTCGGCAGGATCCGCCTTCATGTCGTAGAGTTCTGCCCGAGGCGCAATGATTAGCTTCCAGTCATCGGTCCGCATTCCACGCAATTCGGACCAACGCATCTGTGTCCTGGGGTAGAGAGTTTCCATATAACAGTAGTTGCTTCGCACTCTCCCGCCCTCTTCGCACAAAGGCATCAAGCTGACTCCCTGGACCTGATCTCCCGCCGAAAGGTGGAGGAAGTCCACCACAGTTGGCATGATGTCGATCGAGCGGACCTGTTGAGCCACAACTCTGTTCGAAGAAATGTCGGGCCCCGCGATGATCAAGGGTACCCTCATCGTTGAGTCGTAGAGAAAAACACCGTGTGTCTCCTCGCCATGATCGCCCAGACTCTCCCCATGATCGGAGGTGAGAACAACCAGTGTCCGGTCTCGCAGACCCAGTTCATCGAGTTTACCGAGGAACTTCCCAATCTCTTCGTCAGTGTAGGCCACTTCTCCACCATAGGGATCATCACGATACTGACTCTTGTAAGGTGGAGGAGGGTCGTAGGGGAAATGCGGGTCGTAGTAGTGGACCCAGAGAAAAAAGGGTTTCGAACGATTCTGTCGGGCTTCGAGCCAGTCGATCGCTCGTCTGCTGACAACATCGGCCCTGACCTCTGCCACCACACCGGGAAGCTTGTCGCTGTCCACACTCCCCGCCATGTCGTCATTGTAGATATCGAACCCCTTATCCAGCCCGTACCGCCGGTTGAGTACTTCTGCAGCAACAAATGCCGCAGTTTCATACCCAGCGGCCCTGGCGATGCCGGCCAGGGTTGGAACCTGCTGCTCCAGCGTGAATCCGCCGATGTCACGAATCTGGTGTACTTGCGGATACGTTCCTGTGAGAATCGAAGCGTGTGAAGGTGTCGTTAAGGGGATCTGAACAATGGCCTGGTCAAAACGGACGCCACGAGCCGCCAAATCGTCAATGTAAGGAGTCGAGACTTCGGCCCGGCCGTAGCACCCCAGGTAGTCGCCTCTCAGGGTATCGATAGTGATAAGAACAACGTTCCGGGCAGGCTGGTCCAAGCCGTCCTGGGATTCAACTGAAGGAGCCGGGTCCTGAGCACAAGACGCACAAATAGCAAGCGACACAAACAAGCACAGTAAAGCTCTCTGAATGTGGATCATCTGGTATGCAAGCCTGATTACATCTTCGAACTTGTGCGATTTCTCTTGCCTCTTCACCCACACTGTCTAGAGGTGCGCGGCACTCAGTTCGTCCCCGCTTGAGGGGGCGCCTGGACCTCGAAGCGCTCGGAAGCCTTCGCAGTTTCGTCTTTAACAAGATCTTGTGCGGTGATAGTCAGCGTGTATGGGCCAGGCTCGAGCTGCTCAATCGGCAACCTTCTGATCAGGACAATTCGCTGCTGGGAGAAGTACTGAGCATTAGCGTTCTCGTCCGCCATCTCCAGTATCCGTTTCCCTTCCCTAAAGATCTCGTACGTAATTCTCACTCTCGGCTCAAAATCTGCCTGGTCAAGGGCAAAGTTATAGAGTTGGAAGTAGGCCCCCAGTGCGTTGACTGTCCAAAAGACATTGGAGATGCTGGGACGAACCCACACATCTCCGATTACAAACATCTCATCCTGGTCGGGCACATCGTCCAGCACCCTCATGTAATCTGACAGAATGACTGAGCTGAGCCCAAGCTTTCCGTCACCGTACGAAGGAGGCGCAATTACTTTACGGTTAACCGAAGACCTGTCGGTGTTGAGATCCTTCACGACCACGTCCAACTTGTATCGCATTCCCCTCTCAACAGGGATAATCTTCTGATACAGCGACCTCTGGCTCCGCCCACGCTGAAAGTCAGCCATCGAAAAACGGTTGACCAATTCATCTTCAAACTCGGTGAGCACCCGGTTCTTGATGCTGGTGACTATCCCATAAATGGCTACCCTGGCAACTTGCAGACCATTTTCCTCCACAAACGTCAAGTCCTTGTTCTGCACTTCAATGGTGATAGGAACCAACACCTGTGCATCGTTCAACCTGAAGTGGTCCACTCGGATCTCGAAGGGAAAGGAGTCGTAAGTGAGTTCAACTCTTACAATCTCCTGAAGGTCCTTGTATTTGATAGTAGGTGCCCTTTGGACATTGCGATAACGGTAGTACCGGTCAAAGGGACGATCCTGGCGGCGTATGATTCTCGTATCCAGGCCTGTTCCCCGGTCTCCCTTCGTCATCAACCCATCCATCTCATCCATCGTTTCACCCAAGGGAGCTCTTGCAAACGCATCCTTCTCATCCGGGTCTATGGTTAAACGATACTGCCCACTCCAGGTAGGATCGACGAACTCCAGTTCTACATCATCTCCAACACCGTCGATATGCCGGTAGCGCCAGATTTCAAACGGGAAAGTGGCTGTCATGCCCCCACCCTCGTAGAGGGTTCTTTCATAGGCTCCTCCCGATGGATGAGGGTCAAGCGCGTCCGGAGGTCCGTGGATTATATATATGCGTCCACGGTCTGTCTTCCACCCAGCCTCTCCACTGGCGTAACGCTCATTGACATAGGCCAGACGCCGATAGTGCTCTTCCTTGAATTCATTCGAGGCGGTAGTCAGATCAGGATCGCGGCGACGCCAGAACTGTTCAATGAATTCCTCCTTTTCCTGATCTGTGGTCAGACTCTCGAAAATTGCCTTCTCTTCTCGCTGAATGATGTAGACAACATCCTGTTTGAGCCACTTCTGGAAGTAATTCTCAGACTCTTCGTCAATGAGGTCCTCATCAGCCTGCTGCAACGTTACGGCCAGTGTTCCTGCGCTAAAACAAATACCCAGGAGGATGACCATCGAGAAGACATAAATACGAATAAAGATCGACGAAATTCTCATGCTCCGTTCCAACTCCAAAGCTCCTATTAGGATACCACTGCTCAAGTTGGGGGGGGAATGGTCTTGCGTCTTGAGTCGTGGGGAAGTCAAGAACGAAAATACCGCAGCAACGCGGCTAGCTTCCGCGCGGCATCGGATTGCTTTTGGCTCACCTCTTCCGAGGCTGCACTCGATAGATATTCGAGGTCACCGGAAAGCTCAATGTAGTAACCCACTTCTCGAAGGGAACTGAAAGAGATGTCCAGGAAGCGAAGGAAATCGGCCTCAGTTCGTCTCGCTGAGCCTTCTACAATATTGGCCGCGCCCGAAACAGCAGCCCGTCGCATTTGGGATGTCAGCCCGAAAAGTTCATGGGAGGGAAACGCTGCCGTCACCCTGTAAATAGCTAAAACCAGCTGATGAGCTAACTGAAATGCTTCCAGTTTTCGATGATC
>JAUVSF010000528.1 GCA_030597245.1 Acidobacteriota bacterium | reverse complement strand
CTGACACCTGTCTACGATCCCGTCTGAAGCGAAGCGTAAGCGGGGAAACCAAATTTGCGGAACAAAACGGGTTAAAAAGTTAAGTCTATGTGCATCAAGTTACAGGTGAATTTTCATCACCTTAGGTTGACACCGTCGACCTGAAGGAAGCCAAGGCACTGCTTGAGGATCTGTCGGGATAGCGCATTTTCTAAACCAAAAATTTAAAATGGGAGGTATCAACATGTCCCTCAAGAAAGTAATCAGCGCAGAGGATGCGATCGCCATTGTTCATGACGACGATGTTTTGGCTACTTCCGGCTACGGTTGCAACGGTATCCCCGAACAGCTATTCGTTGCTTTGGAGCAGCGCTTTCTGGAAACCGGAACGCCAAAAAATTTGACCCTTGTATTTGCCGGTGGACAAGGCGACGGCGGGGAAAAAGGCCTCAATCATCTCGGTCACGCGGGCTTGCTGAAGCGGACGATTGGTGGACACTATGGTTTGATTCCGCGGGTCGAAAAACTCGCTGTGGGAAATAAAATTGAGGCCTACAATATACCTGAAGGGGTCATAACCCACCTTTACCGTGACATCGCCGCGGGAAAGCCCGGTACGCTGTCGACGGTTGGTCTGGGCACCTTCGTCGATCCGCGTATTGAGGGTGGCAAAGTTAACGAAGTTACCCAAGAAGAAATCGTCGAGCTGGTAACTCTCGGCGGTTCGGAATCTCTATTCTACAAGGCCTTTCCAATTAACGTTGTCTTTATTCGAGGTACCACGGCCGATCCCGACGGAAATATCACCATGGAAAAGGAGTCGTTGCTTTTGGAAAACCTCTCTATGGCCATCGCTGCGAAAAATTCAGGTGGTTATGTCATCTGCCAGGTGGAGCGCGTCGCCATGGAAGGATCCCTCGACGCCCGTCAGGTGAAGATTCCCGGCATACTGGTGGACTGTGTCGTGGTAGCCGACCCGGCGCACCACATGCAGACCTGCGCAACCCAGTACAACCCGGCATTTTCCGGTGAGGTCAGGATTCCGCTCCAGTCGCTCGATCCGCTGCAACTTGACGAAAGAAAGATCATTGCCCGCCGCGCCGCCCTGGAATTGGCACCCAACAGTGTCATCAATCTCGGTATCGGCCTGCCCGATAGTGTCGGCCGGGTGGCGAACGAAGAGAAGATTCAGGATCTTATTACCCTCACGGTGGATCCGGGAATCATCGGAGGCGTTCCCATGGGTGGCCCCGACTTTGGTGCTGCTGTCAATTGTCAGGCGGTAGTCGATCACCCCTCGCAGTTCGACTTCATCGATGGCGGCGGTCTCGACGCGGCCTTCCTCGGCATGGCGGAGGCGGATCCACACGGCAACGTCAATGCCAGTCGATTTGGTCGGCGGCTTTCGGGCTGCGGCGGATTCATCAATATCAGCCAGAACAGCCGGAAGGTGGTGTTTATGACCACCTTCTCCTCAGCCGGACTGGAGGTAGACATTCAGGAAGGGCGTGTTCGAATCGCAAATGAAGGCAAGTTTCTCAAGTTTGTCGACCATGTTAGCCAGATAACATTTAACGGCCGAGGAGCTGCCGAGAAGGATCAGGAGGTTTTGTACATCACTGAACGGTGTGTATTCCGGTTGACGGAAAAGGGCCTTAAGGTGGCCGAAATCGCACCCGGCATCGACCTTGAACGCGACATTATGAGCAAGCTTCCTTTCACCCCCCTGGTGGAAGATCCCGTTGAAATGGATCCGACGATTTTCCGTCCGGAACCCATGGAGCTGCGCAGGCGTTTTCTTGATATCCACATCGAGGATCGGATCAGCTACAATCCGGAAACCAACACCCTCTTTTTAAATTACGCCGGGATGCGGGTTCGAACGGAAGCGGATCTTGCCGCGATCAAGGAGGCGGTTGACCGAACGTTGGAGCCGTTGGGCAAACGGGTATATTCGATCGTAAATTACGACCGCTTTGTGGCGGATGACGACATCATCGACAAATACATGGATCTGGTCAAATACGTCGAAGACAAGTACTACATAAAGGTTTCCCGGTACACGAACAGCGGGTTCCTGCGCCTGAAACTGGGGAAGGAGCTCGAACAGCGCAAGGTCTCATCCAGGGTTTTTGAAACAGGCAAGGATGCAGCTCGGCATTTGACGGATAAATAGAGGCTATTAAAAGCTGATCTTTTCTCATAAACAGAGAGTTGGACAAAGAGTGTGCAGAACAGGCAATCGGATTTTTCAACCTTTCGATCTGCTGTGCGGTTTGACCCATTGTGTTTAGCATAAGTTATGGGACATGTTCAGAGTTGATGGGGAGTAACATGCCGCCTGAAACAAAATACGCCAAGAGCGGTGGCGTCAATATCGCCTACCAGGTAACCGACGAAGGTCCGTTTGACCTCGTCCTCGTGCCGGGCTGGGTATCCCATGTGGAAAATGCCTGGGAAGAACCATCATTCGCCAGGTTTCTTCACCGACTGAAATCCTTTTGTCGGTTGATTCTGCTCGACAGGCGTGGAACGGGACTGTCGGACCCAGTTGCAAAACTGCCCACACTCGAGCAACGCATGGATGATGTCCGCGCGGTGATGGATGCAGCCGGATCAAAAAAAGCTGCGCTATTCGGTATTTCTGAGGGTGGTCCCATGTGTATCCTTTTTGCGGCCACATACCCGGAGAGGACATCCGCACTTGTGCTGTACGGCACATTTGCGCGCGGTCTCTATGACCCTGAGTACCCCTTGGCTCCCACCCCTGCTCAGATAGAGCGTTTCCTCGAGCGCGTTGACCGCGAATGGGGCACAGGCATGACGGCAAGAATGTTCGCTCCCAGCATCGCACAGGATGAGCGCCACGTGCAGTCCTGGGGTCGATTCGAGCGGCTGGCAGTCAGCCCGGGAGCGGCGCGAACTTTGATTCATATGTCCGTGAGCTCCGATGTCCGGCATGTCCTCCCGGTGATCCGCGTCTCGACCCTCGTCTTGCACAGGTCAGGCGACCAGGTTACCCTGGTGGGCGGAGGCCGCTATCTTGCCGAGTACATCCCCGGGGCAAAATATGTCGAACTCTCCGGCGAAGATCACTTTCCGTGGACCGGTGATGCGGATGCTGTTCTCGATGAGGTCGAGGAGTTTCTAACGGGCGCCCGTCACGGTCCAGAGCTCGACCGGGTGCTCGCCACGGTGTTGTTCACGGATATAGTCGGCTCGACCGAGCGTGCCGTCGAAATTGGAGATCGCCAATGGCAAGAGCTCCTCGAACATCATCACCGCCTCGTACGCAGTGAATTGAACCGCTTTCGCGGTCGGGAAGTCGATACGGAGGGAGATGGTTTCTTCGCGACGTTTGACGGACCGGCACGTGCGGTCCGCTGTGGCTGTGCCATCCAGGAGGCCGTTGCGAGGATCGGGCTCACCATCAGGGTGGGATTACACACAGGCGAGTGTGAAGTAACGGGTGGCAAAGTCAGCGGAATTGCTGTGCATATCGGCGCACGCGTGATGGCAGAAGCCCGGCCCGGAGAAGTTCTGGTCTCCAGCACCGTCAAGGACCTGGTGGCAGGGTCCGGGCTGCGCTTCGTTGATCGGGGGGGACATACCTTGAAAGGTATCCCCGGTGAATGGAATCTTTTTACTGTTTAACAATGCATGTTATTTGAGTAGCCGGGAGGCTGGATACTTGTTTCTGATCACTGGTTACTTGTCACTGGCCACAGGATGGTGGTTGCTTGGGTTACAAGGCCGGTAGGCTTGGAGGCGTTTAGCGGCACTGCCCTTCCGGTCACGTGGTTTGTGTTTCCCT
>JAUVSF010000600.1 GCA_030597245.1 Acidobacteriota bacterium | reverse complement strand
GCGAAGCTGGTTTGGTCGGCAATCAGCCAGTCCACCGACCCGGATTCGGCCAAGAATGTTATCGACGACGTCGCAAGGCTTGTGGCTAAGCGGATGCAGCAGGCTGGTCTTGTGAAATAGCGCTGAATGAACAATGACGAGTGGCGAATGACAAATGACAAATGCGGGTGACGGCGTTCATTTGGGCTCTCAGCCATGCGCCTTCTGCACATTCTCTCCCGGCGTCCGGGATCCTCGGGAAGCGGTCAGTGGATAGATAACACGATCACTACTTGAAAGGTTCGGCCCCATCCCAACAGTAGGTGCAAATCTTCTCTTTCGGAAGGCCGATCGCTTCGACCAGATCGGCCAGCCTCTGATACTTCAAAGTCGTCAGATTCAGTCGGCTTCGAATCTGGTCGATCATGGTGCACTGTTTGTCAGACATGCATTCCGCGTAGTCCTCCAGGTTCACGAGTTCATCGCCGTCAATTTCCCGAATCGCTGTTCTGGCGGCCAGATCCAACTCTGATCGAGATCGTGAAAAATTCAGAAACTTGCACCCGAAGACCAGAGGAGGACACGCAGGTCGCATGTGGATCTCACGGGCACCATAATCGTAAAGGCGAAGTATTATGTCTTTGAGCTGTGTTCCCCGAACGATCGAATCTTCGCAGAAAAGTATCCGCTGGCCATCGATCAACTCAGCAATTGGGACAAGCTTCATTCTAGCCACCAGGTCTCGGATCGACTGCTCCTGGGGCATGAAACTTCGTGGCCAGGTGGGCGTGTATTTTACAAAGGGCCTTCGATAGGGGAGGCCCGCTTCGACTGCATAACCGATCGCGTGAGCGGTTCCGGAGTCAGGGATTCCGGCGACCACGTCAACCTCGACGTCATCGTTTCGAGCCAGAGCCGCGCCACATCTGTTTCGGACATCTTCCGTGTTGATGCCTTCATACGAGGACGCAGGATATCCATAGTAAACCCACAGAAAGCCACAAATCTGCTGACGATCGAGAGGTGGATTCTTCTGCTCGACCCCATCTGCGGTCACCAATACAGTTTCGCCGGGGCCCAGGTAACGCTCGATCCGGTAGTCCAGATTCGGAAAAGCACAAGTTTCCAGCGTGGCTGCATGAGATCCGTGTTTCTTTCCGATCACAACCGGAGTTCGGCCCAATCTGTCTCGAGCTGCATAAATCCCATGATCGGTCAGCAGGAGCATCGAACAGGAACCTTCGATCGCTTCCTGGGCACTCCGGATTCCATCTTCAAAGTTCGCTTCCTGGTTGATCAGAGTTGCGACCAGCTCCGTCGGATTGACCTCACCGTGAGCCATTTCCGAAAAATGAGTGGCGCGGTTGCGAAACGCTTTACCAGCAAGTTCATCGACGTTCTGAATGACGCCAACAGTAACAATGGCATAGGTTCCCAAATGGGACCCGATTAGAAGGGGTTGGTCTTCGTAATCACTGATCACACCAATCCCCCTGGTGCCGTGCATCTTTGCAACGTCATTCTCAAACTTGGATCGGAACTGAGCATTCGTGATGTCATGAATGTACCTGTTAATGCCCTGGTTGTTGAGGACTGCCATGCCTCCTCTCATGGTTCCGAGATGCGAATGGTAGTCGGTACCGAAGAAAAGATCGTTCACGCAGTCCGAATCGGAACTTACTCCAAAGAATCCAACCACCGTCTCCTCCTTTTACCAGTCGAAGTCAACTCCACGAATATCAGTTTAAGAGTCTGCGTTATAACCACTGCACTGAACAGATGCAAGTCCATTCCTCGAATTTCCGCCCATTCTCGTGTTGAGATAAGGCCGTTTCACGCGAAGCTCGCCAGGGGTCCATTCGATTACGAGCACGAGCACGAGCACGAGCACGAACGAAGATACCAAGCCCCAAGCCTCAAGCCCGAGATCCAAGACCCGAGACCCTGTCAAGACCCAGTCCTCCAGTCCTCCAGTCCTCCAGTCCCAAGGACCCAAGCCTCATCCGGCCGTTTGTCATTTGACATTCGTCGTTCGCACTTCCCAAGACTCACCGGGCTGTTCGATGAAAGCATTGAAGGCCTCTTCAACCCGACCTTCCTTCCAATCTCCCCGATGAACCCAGACTCGGAAGCTCAAAGTGAGCGGCTGTCCCGGCTCAAGGGTATACACTTCCTCGCCTGGCCACGAGACGCCAAGGAATCCGTAGTATCTCAGGCACCAGCCGGCAGGAAACTGTGGATTGGCGGGTGCCTGGAAGATGCTCACTCCCGAGACAGAACCGTCTGAGCCAAAACGGCCCGATTGATCTGCCCACGGCAGCGGTACGAGATCGCTATCAGATTCCATGAAGCCATTGGAAGAGAAGATCTGTGCATCCTCGCGGGGCCCCAGCCGCAGGCAGAGTCCACCGTAAGCCCGTTCATCAGCTCCTCGGATCCGGATTGTCTCGCTAATGGCCTCCCAAGTCAGGGAAATATCGATCGCACGTCCATGTTCGTTTCTTCTGAAAACACGAATCCAAACCGTTTCATCGGCAACGGCACCTTCATCCGTCATCCAGGAGTTCTTGACTCCGAGTGTGGCACTGAAGTCCCCGGCCTCCTGTGTCAGCCAGGACTCGAAGCGCTGGTGCAGACCTCGGATATGCCAGAGATCATAGTGTTCTTCGCCAACCCAGACATTGGGCCACATCCAGGAAAGCCCTCGATGGTGAAAGTGGTCTTCTGGAAAATCGTCAGTGAGCGAGTTTCCCTCCAGGTCGAAGAGGGGGTGAATGTAAGATGATCGAGCACGGTCGACGGGAACTCCCGGTACCGATTGCAATCCAAAGTTGTAGGCAAAAACGGGAGCGTTACCCTCTCGTAACAAAAGCTTCCCGCCGAACTGTTCTTCAAAGACGAATGGCTGTGGGCCAGGCCCGTGGTCCTGGGAAGTGCAGGAAGCAAACATCAAAAGCGCCAGAAGGAATGATAACAAGACCAGTCCGGATACGTCCCCCGCCGCTGCCGTAGTCAGTCTTGGAGTCCCGCTCTTCAACTCGCCCCGACCTTTCGCGTCTCTTGATTGAAGTACTGCCGCTGCCCCGTCTTCCACGCCCGGTAGCACATGATGCCGGCAATCGAATGAGCGTAGCCGGTTTCAATCGGAGCGTTTGGCTGTTTTCGAGTGCGAAGGCACTCGAGCCAGTTTCGCATATGATGTTCATC
>JAUVSF010000661.1 GCA_030597245.1 Acidobacteriota bacterium | reverse complement strand
TTTGAGGATTTCAACAAGGTATTTGCCTCTCGGGCTGCTGACTTCGTTTTGACAGCGTTTCCACTCTCATTTGTCGCGGTCGGTCACCTCACAGACAACAAGGAATTGGCCATCTACGGCTGGAAAGCAACGGAAGCGGCGCTTGACGCACTGATTGTCACAGTCCTATTGAAGAAAGCTGCCTTAAGAGCACGGCCACACACTGGAGAACCCTATGGGTTCTGGCAAGGGGGAAACTCCTTACCGTCCGGCCATGCGGCAATTTCGTGGGCTATTGCCGCATACAGCGCAAAATACTTCTCCGACAAGAAGTGGGTTGCGTGGGTTGCTTATCCGATTGCCGGACTGATTACGTTTGCAAGAGTGACCTCTGGGCACCATTTTGTCTCGGATGCTGTGACCGGTTCGATGATTGGCTTTTCAATCGGTCGATTTGTGGTGAAGTAGGGCCGAATGGTATGTTCAGAATCCAGTAAGAAGGCTGGGGTGATCTTGGCTAGACCGTTTGGAATTTCCGGAAAAGAAACCATGAAAATATTGATCTGCGCTGTCGCGGCTTTGTTCGCTCTCGGGACTTTTCAGTGTGCCCAGATGAACCAAGGTAGAGAATCTGCCCCGCCGGCTGAGCGGGTGGCTGAGGTGGAGCCTGCCAAACAAGGTGGTGAGGTGCACTGGGGCTACGAGGGAGAGATCGGTCCTGAACACTGGGCGGACCTGAGTCCCGACTTCGCCCTGTGCAGAGAGGGGACCGAGCAGTCTCCGATCAACCTGATGGAGGCGACGGAGGTCGAAGGCTCAGCGCTGAAACCGAAGTGTGGCGAAGGGGTGCTGACACTCGAGCAACGGGCCCGGGTCATGGACCTTGTTGACAACGGCCACACCATCCAGGTGACCACGGACGCGACCCCGGCGTTCGATCTCGACGGCGAGCACTACGAGCTCGTCCAGTACCACTTCCACGCCCCGTCCGAGCACATGATCAACGGCGAGTACGCGCCGCTCGAGATCCACTTCGTCCACAAGTCCACGGCCGGCCACCTGGTGGTCCTCGGGGTGCTGGTCGAGGAGGGCAGGCACAGCAGGGTCTGGGACCCGGTCATCGCGGCGTTGCCGTCGGGCCCCGGTGACCCGCGTCACCTCGAGGGCTTGGACATCGACGTCAACGAGCTTCAGCCAGTGGCGGAGCGTTACTACCGCTACCGGGGTTCGCTTACCACGCCACCGTGCTCCGAGAGCGTGGAGTGGATCGTGATCGCCGACAAGAGCCAGATCTCGGCAGAGCAGATGGCGGCCCTCACGTCGCATCTCCATCACAACAACCGCGTGGTCCAGCCTCTCGGCGACCGGGAGCTCGTCCTGGTGGGGACGGAGTGAGGATTGCAACTGCAAGCTCACGAAACACAGGTCTGAGATCCAGGTCAACTAAAACTGGTTTCGTATCCGATCCGAAACCAGGGCGGATTTGCCACCAAAGCACCCAGCACACCAAGTCCGCAGCAAATAAAATACGTTCTTGACCGAAAACGGTTGAACTCCTTGGGAGAATCGTACATCTTTAATAACAGGCTTATGCTTCGTTTACTGATTCCTGGCTTCGTGTTGCTTTCCATGACTCAGTTTCTGGCTGGAGGGTCGGATTTCATGCAACTCCGGGGCGGGTACTTCTTCCCTCCCCCAAAGGGCCTTTATTTCTTCCGGCCGGATCTGTATGTCTACCGTGTGACGCCACCTTACTATAACCGTAGCTATTACCGCTCCAACTACGGTTACAGAGGGAGGTATGGCTATCCTTATTCCCCGGGACCGTACGCACCATCTTCCACGAGTCTTTTCCCGACGCGTTCTGTCTACCGAGTCGTGTTGGGTCCCCCGCCAAAGGGTGAGGTAATCCGAGTCAATTCGTCGGACCTGATCTTTAGTGTCACGCCTGCAAAAGCCTTGATCTACGTGGATGACAAACTGATTGGAAGCGCACGTGACTTCTCCAGTGACCGAGACAAGTACCCGGTACTGGATGGAGAATACGATCTCCGCATCGAGGCCACTGGTTATGAACCGTTCCATTCAGAATTGAGTGTGATTCCGAATAAGACACTCCATCTGGATATTGAGCTGGAACGGAAGAATCGGTGATCGGTTATCAGTTTTCAGTTATCGGTTATCGGTAGGGTAAGTAGTTAGTAGTAAGTAGTATGCGGGGCTCGGGCGTGCGGTTGCACTTCCTCGTGATCGCGCTCGTAATCGAAAACCTGCCCTGAGAACCAAGTTTTTCCCTTCGCGATCTTGGCGTGAAATAGATTCACTTCACACCAAGCCCCCAGAGTTCGAAACCTGCAAGAGGGTAATCGGTCAGTGGGAGAAGGGTCTTGAAGACTCTCAACCCAGAAGATCCTGCAGCGCTTCACCCAGAACTGGAAACCGAAACGAGAACCCAGCTTCGAGAGATTTCCGGGGAAACACTCGCTGACCTTCGAGCAGCAAGGCCTTACCCATTTCACCGGCCGCAACCCGCAAGGCGAACTCAGGTACAGCGAGCATCTGAGGACGATTCAAAACCCGGCAAAGCTCGGAAGTAAACTCCCGGTTCTTTGATGGATCAGGTGCGGTAGCGTTGAGGGGTCCCTGGATTCCACTCTCACGCAGAGCGAAGCTGATCAAGCGGAGTTCATCCTCAATGTGGATCCACGACATATACTGCTCGCCGCTGCCCAGTTTGCCGCCGAGATAGAATTTGAATGGCAGAAGCATCTTCGAAAGCGCTCCTCCTTCACGCGCAAGAACAATTCCAGTCCGAAGCAGTACGACTCTGACGC
>JAUVSF010000224.1 GCA_030597245.1 Acidobacteriota bacterium | reverse complement strand
GAAACCATTCAATCCCACTCCACGCCAGAAGAAGATACTCGAAGAAGCGGCTTTTGTCGGAGAAGCGATGGCCAAGGCCAACGACCTAGCCAAGAGAAGTACGCCCGAGTACTGGAAGGGAGCATCATGGAAGCTTGCGTTGGGCTTGGACCCCACTCAGCGCCAGGAATACTACGATCAACTCGATGAGCGGGCAGAGTGGATGTATGAGGCGGTTACGACCTCAGCAGGCATGGTTACGACTAAGCCCGGTTCTGGCTCCATTTACCAGGCGGCTTATGCCGACGCAGATGGCAATTGGCTGGAGGGAGGCAAGTCATACACCTTGCATGTACCGGCCAATCCGCCTGCCGGTCAGTTCTGGTCCATCGCAGTCTATAGCTGGGATACACGCACGCTGATCGACAACGAGCAGAAGCGATCCGCCCAGACGTCACGTCAGGATCTCATTAAAAACAAAGATGGTTCCTTTGATCTTTACTATGGTCCGAAAGCGCCGAAGGGCAAAGAGAAGAACTGGGTCCAGACCATTCCAGGCCAGGGCTGGTGGGTCTACCTGCGATTTTACGCACCGACTAAGGCGTATTTCGATAAGAGTTGGAGCATAGGGGACTTTCAAAAGATTGACCAATAGTATCAGCTAACAATTGCGTGAACCGGAGCGGCGAATCTGGCGGAATTTGAAATCAAAGCGAAACGTCGCCGCCCGGTTACGCCTGACGCAGCAAAATAGTCCCTCAATACCCAGGGTTTACAACAAAGTGATTGGTATGGCCTTTAGACTCATCACCTTTGCTGCACTGTGCGCCCTGCTTTTTCCGGGCTCTGTTTGTTTTGCCGCCGACGAACTCTCCCCATCAGAGATTGCCAAGGAAGCCCATAACCCGCTGGGGAACCTGCGGGAGGTCATCTTGCAATTGGACATCCTTCCAAACGTCGGGACGCTCAGGAAAACCGAATGGGTGGAAACAGTTCAAACCGTCTTCCCGATTTCCCTTGGATCCAGTTGGAAAGTTATGACTTACGGGATCATTCCAGTGGTCTCTCAACCGGGTATGTATCCTGGCGACCACAGGAGTTATGGCCTTGGAGACTCAACTTTCTTTGGCTACTTTGTTCCGCCTAATGAAGGCAAGCTGATTTGGGGATTCGGACCGGCTCTGCAAGCACCTACAGCAACAGGCGATATACTCGGTAGCGACAAGTGGGCGGCCGGCCCCTCATTGATCGTGGGTGTCCAGCCTGGTAACTGGTCAATCTTTGCGTTGTTAGATAATGTTTGGGACTTCGCCGGTTCAGGAGAGCATAAAGTCAACGCGTTTAACCTGCAGTATCAGGCCGTCTACCTGTTTCCTAAAAACTGGTTCTTCATAACAAATTGGAACGTAGAGGCGGACTGGACTGAACCCAGCAATAACAGATGGACCGTGCCTGTTGGTGGTGGTTTTGGACGCCAGTTCACGATCGGCAAGCAAATATTTCAAGCATACGGACAGGTGGGATACAACGTCACCAGGCCCGATGGCGCCTCCACCTGGCGAGCGATAGCTGTTTTGGATCTTATATTCTGAAGAATCCTCAGCCCGGATTTGATTTTGCTCCCGTCCCTGGGCCCATTTACCTGTTCCCCTCGACGTATTGGTGCAACACGGAAGAAATAAGGGTTTGGTAGGGTAGGCCATCGCGCAGCGCCTCTGCTTTTAATCGAAAAAGGTCCCTTTCAGGCAGGCGAATAGTAATTGCCTTTCGTTTTTGGCTGATGGTGTTTAACGCCACTTCTTTGGCCAATTTCATTTTCTCACTGGCATCACTTGCGCTTCTAACACCTTCTTTTTCGACGGCTTCAAGAAGCGCGCGCTCTTCATCATCCAACGGGATTTGGGGGGAGAAAGGGACACTGTTTTTCTCTATAGAAAGAGGCGAACCCAGTGGGCAAAACTGAGAAATTAACCGTCTAGAAAAACAGTGTCCCTTTCTTCACAAGCCCAATTCTGATCGTCTTTACCCGACTTCGATCATCACTCACTCTCTGCCATTCTCTCTGCCGCTGTCTTTCAGAGCTTGGCCAAAGATGTCTGACGCAGGGCACCAGAAGTAAACAGTGTCCCTTACTTCCCTTACTTCTCAGTCTAATGGCGCCAGACTCGGCATGGCCATTACCGCAGACGGCGTGGATGCCATTAAAACAGCTGCACATCTGGACACGGCATCCGCCACGGCAAACCGCAGGCGTATCCGGGAACCTGTGCAAGAGCCTGTTGTCGTTATGTGCCTGAGCTATCAGCTCCTCGATGTCTTCCTGACGCGGTACCCGAGTTCAGCAGCTTCCAGTGCCGCCGTAATCTCCGCAACGCCCCCTCCGATAACAAGAATTGGTTTTGCATCGCGGGTTACTCGGCTCCAAGGGCTGTGATCGGTTCAAGGTGGGCTGCACGCATTGCAGGATAAAGCCCGAACACTACTCCTAGAGTACTTGAAAAGAGTACGGTGCCACCTACAGTTGGCCATGAGATGACGGTCTCCCAATAGCCCAGGAGAGGCATGAGGTATGCTATCCCGATTCCGCCAATAACTCCGATTGCTCCCCCGGTGGAGGCGAGCATTGTTGATTCGATCAGAAACTGGTTTTGTATATCCTTGCAGCGCGCACCGAGCGCGCGGCGCAGGCCAATTTCTCTTGTCCGTTCCCGGACCGACAATAGCATTACGGCCAGGATTCCCACCCCCCCAACGATCAGTGAAATACCGGCAACGCTCCCGACAAGCAGCGTCATCGCCCGGACTGTCTCGCGTTCCGCTTCGATCAGAGTTGCCTGGTTTTGAATCGAGAAATCATCCGGCCTGCCATACAACCGGTGTCGCTGTCGTAGCAACTCCCGGATTTCCGCTTCCGCGGCGTCAAGCTTGTCGACTCCGGCCGCCTGAACGTAGATACTCTGGACATATGGGACATTCATCAGTCTGCGCATGGCGGTTTCCAATGGAACGTAAATGACGTCATCCTGATCGACGCCATTGGCATCCATCCCCTTCGGTTCGGTGACGCCTATAGTCTCGAATGGCACGCGGCCCAAGCGGAAGCGGGTACCGATTGGGTCGTTTCCATCGTACAGGTTCGATGCAGCAGTAGGCGCGAGTACAGCTACTCGGCGTTTTGCCCGCCCCTCCTCCGGAGTAGAGACGCGCCCGCTGGCAATGGTGGTGTTGCGTATCACATATCCTTCCGCAGTCATGCCAACCACCTCTACGGGGACCACCCCTGCCCCCCATCGAGCGGTCAGTTTTTTCGTGACAACTGGTGACGCCAAAGCAACGGATGGACAATGTTCAAGGATGGCCTTTGCATCACTCGGTAGTAGAGTCGTCACCGTTGCTGTCTGTCGTTTTCTTCCTGCCATGATTCGAGTCTGCCCCGCATTCACAACAATCAGATTCGTGCCCATGTTGCGAATGCTCTGCAGAATGCGTCGTTCTGTCCCCTGGCCGGCAGAGACCACTATTGCTACGCTACCAATCCCCACAGCCATGCCAATCACACTGAGCATCGTGCGTAGCTTGTGGGCCATCAGTATTCTGGATGAGAGTCTAAGATTGCGAGAGAACTTCATCGAAGTGCTTCAACAGGATGGAGCTTCGCGGCTCGACGCGCCGGTTGTAGACCGAACAGCAAGCCGACCAGCAAGGCACACACTGCTCCCAGAGCGAAGGGCTCCCAGGCGAGAGTTGCCGCTATTGAAGTGGTTCGTACCAGCAGTTTCGTCACTCCCCAGCCTACGAGCCCTCCGATGAACATGCCCAATAGGCTGACGCTAAGAGACTCGGTCAGGAACTGCAGCAAGATATCCCTTCTCCTGGCTCCCACCGCGCGCCGCAAGCCGATTTCTTTCCTGCGCTCTGTAACAGAGATCAGGAGAATATTCATCAGGACTATCCCTCCCACAACAAGGCTGAGACCAGCCAGGGCAGTTAGTAAAGCCGAAAGTGTTCCAGAGATACCCCGGACCATCTCCGCGATGCCCATCGGTGTCACAATGCGAAAATCATCTTCTTCGGGTCTTCGAATATGATGGCGTTCCCGAATGAGAGTGCGGATAGCGCGCGTCTGTTCCGGCAGTAACTCCAGATCATCCGTCAGAATTCGGATCATACTCAAGTGTTCCATGTTAAAGACACGGCGCATCGCAGTTGTTATCGGTATGACAACCCGCGCATCCATATCCCCTCCACCCGGGCTGACTCCTCGCTCTTCCAAAACGCCCTTCACGGTGAAGCCGATCTTTCCGACATAGATCCGCTCTTGCAGAGGAGCGGTATCTCCAAACAGCTCTCGTTTGACCGTTTGCCCGAGGACACAAACCCGACTTAAAGTGGCCACATCCTGTTCCGTAATCCCAGTTCCTTCACTTGCTTCCCAGTTCCATGCTGCATGCCAGTTGGATCTTATGCCGAATACCCCAGCTTGAAATTGATTACCTTTATATCGGAGTGTCACAGCCATTTGCCGGACCATTGGCGAGACAACTGTCAGCCCATCGACCTGTTCGCGGATCGCTTCAGCGTCATCCGGCATCAGGGTTGTGACGTTAGGATCCGGAGGCGGAAGATCCCGTCCTCCACCTGGGATCAGCATCATGGCCGTGGGACCGAAATTGTTGACACGCTGCATTACACGCCTCTCAGTCGCTTCCCCGATAGCCATGATCACTACCAGGGCGGCAATACCAACCATCGTGCCGGATAACATGAAGAATGTTCGGAGCTTATGTGTACCCAGAGAAGTGACTCCCTGCCGTATCACTCTATACGGACTCATCGATTCTCTCCTTTGCAGCCAGCTCACTTAGTTCCGCTCCCGCATCTCGTGGGTGCAGAATCTTCCGCTCTTCGGCGATTCGCCCGTCTTCCAGTGTGAGGATTCGATCGGCATGCTCAGCAACGGCGCGGTCGTGAGTTACCATCAAAATGGTTCGTCCTTCACGATTTAGTCTCTGAAGAATTGCTAGAATTTCGGTGCCGCTCCGCGAATCAAGATTGCCCGTCGGCTCATCGGCCAGAATCAAAGCCGGATTGTTTATTAACGCCCTGGCTATTGCAACCCGCTGTTGTTGTCCGCCTGAAAGCTCGTTAGGCCTATAGTACAACCGATCCTGAAGCCCGACAGCGGAAAGGGCGTCTACCGCGCGCTGCTCTGCGTCTGCCGGATAGAACTCCGCATAGACAAGCGGCAACAGCACGTTCTCAATCAGCGTTGCGCGCTCCAACAGATTGAACAACTGAAAGACAAAGCCGATTTGGCGGTTTCGCAGGTGCGACAGCGCATCGTCATCAAGGTTGTCCACTTCAGTCCCGTTAATACAGTAGGAACCAGATGTCGGCGAATCGAGACACCCAAGGATGTTCAACAGCGTGGTCTTTCCTGTTCCTGATGCTCCCATAATCGCCACGTACTCACCGACATCGATACGCAATGAAACATTCTCGAGCACCGGGGTTCTCACGTCACCGCTAACATAGGTTTTGTTAATTCCCCTCAGTTCAATAATTCCGACTCCTCAAAACTGGTCATTCACCGAACGCGGAATTTCCAGCATCACCGTTTCGTTTTCATCCAAGCCGTCGACGATCTCAATCCACTCCCCGTCCCGCCAGCCAACAGTCACACGGCGCTGCTGCGCTTGTCCCTCCACCAATACATGGACGATGTTTCGTCCCTTTTCCCGTCGCACAGCCCGGATTGGAACCGCCAGTACATCTGTTTGCGTTTCAAGGACAATCGTCACGTTGGCAGTCATGTCAGGACGCAGTAAACCGGTGTAGGCATCGTTTATGCCAATCACTACGTCGTAATTGACAACGTTTTCTTCTATCACCGCCTTTGGATACATAGCTATCACCTCTCCGTGAAACTCGCGCCCGGGGAATGTGTCCACAGAAAAGGCGGCCTTCTGCCCAATCTGGATCTTGCCTATGTCGATTTCATCGACATAGGCATCAACCTGAAGACGATTCAGATCAATGATATTCACAAAGGTAGGGGCGTTCAGCCCCGCGGCTACTGTCTCCCCTTCTTGGGTTGAGACGGAACTGATTACACCGTCGATGGGAGCCGTGATCAGGGTGTAGGATAACTGTACACTGGCAATATCATAGGTGGCTTTCGAGCGGTCCAGGTCAAGGCGGGTCTGCTTGAGCGTTTCGTGATATTGCGCACGTTTCAGCTCAAGCGCCTTTTCAGCCGATCTCAGATTGGCTTCGGCTACGGCAAGCTGTTCCTCGGCGCGATCACATTCCTGCCGTGTCGCCAAACTCTGCTCGAGTAGCTCCTTGTATCGGATAGCTTCTTTCCTTGCTAGTTTCAAAGTGGCTTTGCCCTGGGCTGCTTCCGCTTCCGCCTTTTCTATTTCCAGTGGGAGGAGTACCTCTACGGATGACAGCCTTGCCCGAGTCATTTCGAGTTCTGCACTGCGTTGGGCCAAGATGGCCTGAAGGTCGTCCTTCTCCAGTTCTGCAATAACATCGCCCTTTCGGACCATGTCACCGATGTTCGCGTAGAGACGGCTCACTTTGCCCGAAACACGAGCCCCAACCCGCACTTCGGCACCGACTTGCGGTTGCACTGCACCCGTCGCCAGGACGGTTGAAGTGAAATCTCTCCGGATAGCTGTTGCAGTTGTTGTGTTGTTGCCCGCCTTGCTATCGGCGGAGCCACAGCCGTACCAGTATGCAAAGGCAACACTTCCACCTATCAAAAAGAAGCAGATTGTTTTCAACGGTGCTTTCATACGCTCAAAACGGGTCAGTTTGCTTCTTTCTCTGCCCTTTTCTTTTCGAGTAACTCGTGATGATTGAGGGTCCGTGGGCAATCTCGGTAGTAGATTCCCCGAAGTGAATTCTGTCGTGATTCGCTTCGATAACCGTCTCGTCCAGGCCGATTGGGCTCTTGCGGAACCAGAATAGAGGTGAATACCGCTCAGTGACCGCACCCTTTCCCAGGTAAATGGGAGCTTGATCATTGACGTCGGAAAAGGCCTTGAGCCCTCCGCCATGATCTTTGTGTCCGCGGGAGATCACGACTGCGTCCACATCGCGGAGATCAGCGTCCATCCTCCGAGCGTTCTGGACTAGAGCACCACTTGATCCGGTATCGAAGAGAACCGCCTTGCCATTGCGCTCGATGTGCAAGCTGAGTCCGTGTTCTGCGACCAGTTCAGTACGATTTTGGTCCTTATGATTCTCAATCAACACTGCTATCTTGGCGGCAGGACTTGACTCTAGAGGCTGACTAAACTCCTCATTTGAGGCTCTCATTAAGGGTTGGATCGCGTCCCTTGCGACACGCAGCTTCCGTCTTCGTGTTATTCCCAGTCTCAGGATGGGAACAACAAATATGAGAAGCAAGAGGACAATTAGAACAGTATCAACGACAAGGGCCGCAGACATTTTACTTCCTTCCGCTGGTCAGTTTAAGCAAGCTGACCCATCACCAAAGCTCACCAGATTTGAAATGACTGAGTGCATCCTCTACAGTTCCAGAGACTCCCTGCATAACCTTCACGAGTATAGAGTATAGGAAGTTGAAAAGGGTGAAAAGGGGACAGG
>JAUVSF010000429.1 GCA_030597245.1 Acidobacteriota bacterium | reverse complement strand
CGACCCGGATATTGGAAGGACCGATTATAGCCTTCCAATTACTACTTACTCCCCAGCCCTCAGAATTGCTCTTTAGATCGTTCATTAGTATCCTACCGAGTAGAGAAGTACCGGGAGTCTGATGAGCCGATACTCATCTAAAGTACTTTATCAAAACAATGTATTTAAATAGCTATGAAAACTAGACAAATAGCATTAGCAGTTGGTGCTCATCCGGATGACGTTGAGTTTGTATGTTCGGGAACGATGGCGCTGTTAGGTGCGGCTGGATGGGAGCTGCATGTGGCCACCCTGACGCTCGGTGATTATGGGTCAGACGAGTATTCGGCTCAGGAGATCAGGCTTATCCGCCGGGCCGAAGCAGAGCAGGCTTGTGAACTTCTAGGTGCTTCCTACCACTACGTTGGCCTTCATGATTTTGGGATCTTTCACGATGATCGATCCAACCGAATGGTGACGGCGCTGCTGCGCGATGTTAATCCAGGATTGGTGATCACCCATCCGCCTGTGGATTACCTGACGGATCATGAAGTGACCAGCCGGTTGGTGCGCAACGCCTGTTTCTATGCAGCGGTGCCGAACTACGACACTCTGAGCCTGAGCCGTGTTGAGAGGATCGCGACCGTGCCCTGGCTTTACTACGCACATCCCGTGGAGGGAACCGATCTGTTTGGGGAGCTTGCCGTCCCGGCCTTCTATGTGGATATCTCCGATCTCATCGAACGAAAAGCGGAGTTCCTGGCTTGCCACGCCAGTCAGAGAGATTGGCTGCGGGCGCATCATGGCATAGATGAGTACTTGCAGATTATGCGTCGTTGGGGAGCCGAGCAGGGAAAAGGCGCTTCGGAGGCGGCAAGTCGGCCCATCGAATATGCTGAAGCCTTTCGACAGCACCGCGGACATGCTTATCCGAAGGAGAATATTCTTGCAGAGCTGCTGGAGGATCGAGTGATTCGAAACCGGTAATCGGTCATCGGTTATCCGTTATCAGTTATCGGTTAAGAGGATTCACCACCAAGGACACCAAAACACAAAGTACTCTTAGTGTCTTTGTGCTTTGGTGGTTAGAATCATCAAAACCGAAGACCGGGACTTTCACTAAGCGTTTTCCGACGGATACTTGAAGAGCGGTGTCCCTGCCAGAGCCTTCTTCTTCAGCTCAACCGCTTCACCGTCCGACAAAGGCTTGAAGTCAAGTGCCAGCTTCATTGCCATTTCAAAGAGTTCTTCATCGCCGGGTGGTACAGCTGCGGTCACCGGATGTGAAAGTGTAAAGCGGAGTGCTTTCGAAGCTTCTTTCTCATCGACGAGAGGCTCGTACCAGCACTTCGGGCGAATCCGTTTTCCTTTTTCCGGAAGAGGGCCCTTCGCCATAGATTTCAGAGCCAGGATACCCATCCCTTTCTTCTTGGCCTGTTCCAAAACTTGAGGTCCGAAGTTTCCCGCATTCCAGGTTCCGTAGTTGATTGGGAACAGGATGGTATCGAAGTCAAAGCCGGCGATCAGCTTCTGGGCGGCTTCAACCGAGTGAGCCGTGAATCCAATAAATCGTGTTTTCCCGGCCTTCTGCGCCTCCAGGAATGCTTCCAGTGCTCCCCCGGGGCCGAGAATCGTCTCCGCGTCCTCCACCTTGGTGACAGCGTGCATCTGGTAAAGATCAAAGTGGTCGGTGCGCATCTTCTTGAGCGATCGCTCCATCTCGGCCTGCGCTTCTGCTTTGGTGCGGGCTTGAGTCTTGCAGGCCAGGAACACGCCATTTCGATATGGCTCTAAAGCGGGTCCCAGCATGTCTTCAGCATTGCCGTAGGTGGGGGCGACATCGAAGTAGTTGACACCCATATCGATGGCTTTGACGACGTAGCCGGACGCCTGTTCTGCCGTCACGCCCATCACGACCACTCCACCCAACCCGATCATTGAGAGTCGTTCTCCCGTCTTACCAAGTGCACGTTTCTCAATTTTTCCGTTCTGCTTCTGTCGCGCCATTCCAGTTAATGTGGCTGGGAAGCACCCAAGCATCGCGGAACCTGCTGTCGTCTTAATGAACCTTCTGCGGTTGATCATGGCCTCTCCTTTTGGAACTTACCGGAAAACGTCGGATTTTCCTCGATGTTTGATTCTACACCGTCGCAAGCCATTCGAAAACCTGAAAGGCTTGCTCAAGCCCTGTTGTTGGGAACAGGCGGAATTCCAAGAGGAGCCCAGGCGCAGGGTAGGGAGGTGCTATAGTGGGGAAGAGAAACTGGTGAGGTTCCAAGCATGAGTGTTTTGGTGTTCCTGTTAGCACTGGCCCTCGGAAGCCAGGCGGAGAACGTTCACGTCGAAGCAAAATCCTTGATGAAGAAGGATGTCGCCAACGGTTTTCCACTGCTGGTATTTGAAGCCGGCTTCGCCGTATTGGAAGTACACATCAAGAATGACTCCACTGACGCGTTCAGCATCGACTTGGAAGAGCTGCAAGTGTTCTCAAAGAAAGGCAAGGAGATTGAAAGGGCTTTGCCCACCGACATAGCCCCCAAACTCATGAAGTTCTACACCGGGGGGGCAACGAGCGTCCACGGGGAGGCCTATTCCGGTTATCCGAGGAGACCGACTCAAGCAGAGATGGACCGGTCTCCAACCATCGGCACGGCTTCGACTGTCGGAAAGGTATCAGCCACCAAAGGCCAGGAAATCAGGGCTCTTCTGGAGAGCTTTGAACTGAATTCGGGAAACGTTGCGCCCGGTGAAGAGGCTGGGGGTTACGTCTATCTGAAGAGCAAGAAGAGCGGAAATAAACTGAACGGAGGATACCTTCAGCTGGACGCGGTCAGGGGCGACTTTTGAGAGTGCCCACTAAACCACCCGGAGTTGAAGTCTCTCGGACGGCTTAGCTTTGT
The DNA here is from genome assembly GCA_030597245.1 of Acidobacteriota bacterium. Classification (GTDB taxonomy): domain Bacteria; phylum Acidobacteriota; class UBA6911; order RPQK01; family JAPXNP01; genus JAUWTT01. The sequence goes on along the minus strand of JAUVSF010000429.1, from coordinate 1,797 downwards.
GTTCTTGTGTTTTTGTGACTTTGTGGTTGGTCTCCCTTGAGCGGGAAACTTACGCTGCTCCGATTCCTCCAGTCTTCCCGGGTGAGGGTCTGACTCTCTTGAAAACCATTTTGAGGAATTGGTAGAAGAGCACGAGAAAAAGCACCGAGATTCCCAGGAGGAGGACTACCACCACGATTGCAGCGTAGGGATAGTTCGTCGCCAGCCATAAAATGCCGAGGCTCAAAATATCTTCCGCAATACTAAGGAACCAATTGCTGAAAGGTTCAGGTGTTGAGTTGACTGCGAGTCGGGCACTGGCTTTTGCGCCATGGGCTGTGAAGGTCACGAAGCCGCCGGCAAGTGCGGCAATCCAGACCAGGTGAGGAGGCAGGTCGCTGAGGGCGGCTGCCGCTAGAATGGCTCCGGCCGGGATTCTAATGAAACTGTGGATCGCATCCCAGGTGTTGTCAACATACGGCACCTTGTCTGCGATGAACTCAACGAGAAAGAGAATTGCCGCTGCAGCAAGGACCCAGGGATGTGACAGCACATGCATACTCTGGGGAAGCTCAAGGACTTCGAAGTAATCGAGCAGACCCAGAGTCAAGACTGTTATGTAGAGATTCAGCCCCGCCGTGAAGCTTGCGCCTAAGGCAAGAGCAAGTTGTGCAATATCCATCTTTCGTAAAATGATACGTCACTTACGTGGCGTCTGTTCAATGGAAGAGTATCAATTTTCAATTTTCGATTTACGATTTTGTCACAGGCAAGGCGCCTATGTTCCGCCGTCGTCAAACTCATGCCGTCCGGCGAGGCGGGACTCAATTCTAGGTCTCCGGTTGTCGTTTGCCAATGGTCCCGGGCTGGAAGCCCTGTTCCGCATTCGCCGTTCGTACTTCGTCGTTCGTCGTTCGACAATCGTCACTCGCCCTTCTCAAGGCGCCTGTGTTCCGCATTCAACATTTGACACTTGACACTTGTCATTTGCCATTTGCTAGTCTCCGATAACTTTCACCAGCGCTCTTTTGCGCCGCCGCCCATCGAATTCGGCGTAGAAGATCTGTTCCCAGGGCCCGAAATCCAACCGCCCGTCAGTGACTGCAACGACAACTTGCCGTCCCATGATCTGACGTTTCAGATGCGCATCCCCGTTGTCTTCACCGGTACGGTTGTGTCGATAGCGGGAGATCGGCTCATGGGGTGCCAGCTCTTCGAGCCAGTCATCGTAATCCTTGAGCAAACCGGACTCATCGTCGTTAATGTATACGCTCGCCGTTATGTGCATAGCGTTCACCAGACACAGACCTTCTCTGATCCCGCTTTTTCGAATGACCTCGTCAACTTGCGGAGTGATGTTGATATAGGCGCGCCGGGTTTCAATGTTGAATGTCAAATACTCGCGAAGCGATTTCATTGTGGGTTCCTCCTTATTCAGCAAGACATATCGGCAGTCCTGACAGCTAATATAATCGAATATGTTCCGCGATTGGAACAGCAACAGAACCAGCGACGAGGATGTTGACCTTTGCCACGTGGGAGATCGGGATGGAGTTGATGTCTATAAATTCGTGCTGGAGCCGCCGCTCCTCATCCCTTGTTTGCTCCTGTGTTAACATCAGTTTTGATGAGACAGATACACCTGCCGGCGATCTGTTTGGCCTTGTTGCTCTTGAGTGAGGGGGAGGCTGTCAGTCAGGTGAGAGAGACTCCGCAGACGGGGAGTGGCGCCGCTGCAGCAAACGCAAGACACGTAGTCTACGGGGATCTCAAGGTGGAGGAGATCGAAGGAGTAAACCTTCCGCAGAGCTACACCGT
>JAUVSF010000235.1 GCA_030597245.1 Acidobacteriota bacterium | reverse complement strand
CTTCGCCGACATCGATCGATCTCTGTGTGTAGATCCCGAGGATTTCGCCCGCAAGATCACATCCCGGACAAAGGCGCTCATCGCCGTTCACTTGCTGGGGGGACCCTGCGACATGGACCCGATCCTGGAGACGGCACGGGAGAAGGGCATCAGAATTCTCGAAGACGCAGCCCAGTGCGTCGGTGGCTCCTACCACGGCAGGAAACTGGGATCGATTGGCGATGTCGGGATTTACAGCTTCCAACTGCACAAAATGATCAGTTCGGGGGAAGGCGGTGCCCTGGTGTCCAGTGACCCGGAGATTTTCGAGCGTGCTGTCCGCTTCCATGACATGGGGGGTCTCAGGGACATCTTTCGGGACCGGATCGGCGGGGAGCACCTGAGTCGGTTTGCTGGAGAGCACTTTCGCCTGAGCGAGTTCACCGGAGCGGTCCTGGGGGCACAACTTCCGAAACTGGACACGATGATCCGAGAGCTCCGCGAGAATGCAGACGCAGTTCGGGAGGGAATTAAGGGCCTGCCCGGAATCAGGATGCGAAAGCGTCCAGATCCAGAGGGCGACAACGGGTACGCGATCTACTTCGAGTTGGGGAACAAAGAACTCAGAGACCGGTGCATCAGCGAACTCCGAACCAGAGGAATTCCAGCCTCAACTCTCACAGGCTCCATTCTGCTGCCCATCCGAGAATCTGTCATGAACAAGCAGGCACGCCACCCCAACTGGCCCTCGTTCAACTCTCCAGAGGGAAAGGCCATAAAGTATGGACCCGACTCCTGTCGTCAAACCCTCGACGTCTTCGACCGTTTTGTTCAGGTACGAATCGGCCCCAAGTACACGGCGACGATGAACGACCGGATCGTTGACTCCATTCGGGAAGTCTACACACTCGTTACGTGAGCAGCTGCCATCTTCCTTAGCGCGCTTGGCGGCTTTGCGTGAAATAAATCTATCTCACGCCACGTCATAAAGATCGCAAAGGGAGCGTCCGTTCGTTGTTCGATTCGTCCTCCGAGTTGTCCTCTGCCCCCAACCCACGCAGATTCTGTCGGAGTAGGGACAATACCTGCCGCTGGAGCTACGGTTTCAGCTGTCAGCTCTCGAAATGAGTTGACATTAGAAGCAATTAGATTTAGAACTATAAACAAATTATCAATATCACCATTTCAGGCCAGGTGCGGCATGATCGAACCCCGATTAGATCGGTAGGTCCTTTATGCCTTGAGGCGGCAGACGGAAGTGAGTTCTCCAGCAGGAATCTGACCCGGCACGAATCAAGCGAACGTTGATGGCCCTTCAGCCTCCATTCCGGTGACCTGCCTGCTGAGCCCGGGTTGTGGTCATCTGTCCTGATGGGTTCTTCCAGAGGGCTGGAAACTCAGCTTGGTGAACATCTGCCTAGAAAGAAGGCAAGGGAGAGACATCCATGAAACTAAACGATGCAACAACGATGACTGTGTCAGGTCTGTGGGCAGATCTAGAATCGAAGATTCAAGAGGCTGGTTCCGTGGAGGAGGCAAGTCAAGAGTTGGCGACTTCGCTGCACCAGAAGTTTGAAGAGTCTGCGGTGCTTGCCCGCGTTTTTGTTACTGTCCCTTACGAGGCTCTGCCTTCGGCCAACCGGAAGTTTGTCGACAATCTTGCCGATTCGGCCGGCGCAGGATCGGGAATAAACCCTTCCACACCCGTACTGTCACTCGTCGGGACTTATGGTCAGGATTCGAACTGGCAGGACCGGCGAAACTCCGAAGGGCATGTCGGCATCCCCTTGATTTCCTCAGCCTTTGTCGATTCAATTCCCATGATCTCCCGGCTCATCCAGGAGTTGGGATTGGCACTTGACTGGGTGGACAGCCATGACACAGAGAAGATAGTTGAGACCATCGGAAGTAAGGCTGGGCTTTTCTTTGTGGAGGATGCTGCAAGTGCGACTGACTCGGAGGGGAGGAAAATCATCGCCGCTCAAGACTTTGTTTCCGACCATAACGTCAAGAGCGTGTTTGGAGCCGCAGGTGCTTATCCAGGTGGTCAACTGGCAGTGGCCGTGGTCTTTTGTCGGGACAGGGTTTCTCGCTCTGTGGCGGAACTGTTCCTTCCTCTGACGGATCTCTTCAAGGCTGGAACAACCACTCTGATGGAAACCGGAAAAGTGTTCGCATGAATGTGAAGCAGCTCGAGGATTCAGGTGCGGTTAACTCTTTAACTTGACCACACCGGCGATCCGGTATCCGGTATCCGGTATCCGGTATCCGGTATCTGATTATGAAACGGGGCGCCTACCCGCTGTGTCTTCTAATCCCGGGCTGTGCCTTGCTTCGACATTTCCTCTCCAAAAAGCACGGCTTCGATGGTCAGGCCCGGGCCAAATCCCAGTGCCACGCACGGGAGGCGAGCTTCTTTACGGATCAGTTCCTCTAAGACAAAGAACATCGTGGCTGATGACATGTTGCCAAAGTTGGTGAGGACGTTTCGAGACACCTGTGTATCTCCGGAGGTGATCCCCAAAGCTCGCTCTGCAGCCACAAGGATCCTTGGACCTCCGGGGTGGATCGCCCAGCTCCCAATTTCCGAACGGGTTAGTCCGAATCCGGCCAACCACTGGTCCAGCCAATCAGCCAAGTGACGATCGATAAGATCCGGAACTCGGGCCGAGAGCGTCATATCGAAGCCGTGGTCACCGATCTTCCAGGTCATAGCGTCAGCCGAATCAGGAACCAGATAGGATCCGTTGGCCAGAATTCGCCAGCAGTTTGAGTTATCACCACTGCCGCCGGTTCCCACAATTGCACCTGCGCCGTCAGCGAAAAGAGAATTGGAGACAATACGGTCTGGATCCCATCCGTACTGGAAGTGCAGCGAGCAGAGTTCTACAGAGCAAATAAGTACTTGAGCATTGCCGTTGGCACCACACAGTGAGGACGCTACCCGGAGTGCGTTAAGAGCAGCTTGACAACCCATGAAACCGATTTGCGTTCGCTCTACAGATGGCGGCAATCCAAGGCCAGTGATAACCTCATAGTCGATGCCGGGGGCGTAGAAACCGGTACACGAAACGGTAATCAGGTGGGTGACTCTGTCTCCTGTCAACTGCGCAGCCCGCAGTGCCTTCCGACATGCTTCGAGGCCCATCTTTCCAGCATATTCCTCAAATTTACCCATCCGGTCTTTGGTACCCGGCCCTCTATCGTCCGACGTCCCTGGAAGGCGGAAGAAGTCATGAGTCGCTACTCCACCAGACTCTTCGAGTAAAACGCTTGAACGGCGTTTGATTCGCGTCCTACGGGATAGAACTGAAAGAAGCCGTTCCTGTTCATCCGATGTGCAACACAGCCGAGAGGCCACCCTGGCGGTCTCCGCCTGGTCCAGAGAGTAACTGGGAGCCTGTGTCCCAATACCGGTTATTTGGAAGCTCATAACGTCAGCGCCTTTCTATCAGTAGACTCGTTCAAAGTTGTAATGATCGGCTTCGCCCAACTCGGTCGCCGGGAGAGGATGGGCAGCAACATCTGACAGAGGAGCGGAGACCTGAGGGCCCTGCACACTACTCGGCAGACACGCTGGCGACGCCGTATGCGCGACCCGTGTATCTCATGCCATTCTGCGAGCAGGTTCGGCGCCCACCGATCAACCGCATCCCGAACAAGTGGGGCTAGAAGGCTTGCCGACATTAACGCCCATGCTATGCCTTCTCCCGTGAACGGTTCGACGTAACCCGCAGCATCCCCAACCACAAAAAGGCGTTCGTCCCCGAGGGAAGGCCGATGCCGCGTGAGACGGGGAGTCCCCCTCCAGTCCTGAACAGCGAGCGCAGGTATCTCTGGAACCCCGGCCTGGGACAGAATGCTATTGACCGCATCAGCTGGAGACGATCCTTCTTTTCCACTGGAATCCGCATCCACCGCAGCGGCAATGTCGAATGTCCCGTCCTCTAGTTGCACCATTCCGACGTAGCCCTCCCTGCCGATACACATACGGATCCCACCACCCCGTAGCCCTGGGATGGAGTCGGGGTAGATGCAACCTAAGCCTACGCGCGAGTTCTTTGCTGTGATGGGTTTGAACCGAGGATGGTTCCTGAGAAATCCGCCACCCAGCCCATCTGCACATACCACAACACGGGCCAGAATCGACCCCGCCTCTTGCGCAGCTCTGAGTTGGATTCTGCAGCCTGCTGATTCAACAGCCTCAAACTCAGCACGCACACCGGGAAGGAAGATGATACCTCGCCTCAGCGCAGCATCAACCAGGGCAGAGTCAAAAGCAGCTCGCGAAATGGCACAACCACCGGCCAACGAAAGATTTGCATGTCGTCCAAAAGCAAACAGATCAACAGAGTCAAGGGGTCGCGCACGACCATTGTCGACTAAGATCCCGAGGCCGGCTTGTTCGAGAGTCCGGATCGCTGCCAGATTCAGGCAGCAACCGCAGACTTTGTACCGGGGGAAGTGCGCCCTGTCAACGAGAAGAATGGAAAGGTCGCAGGCTGCCAAGCTCAAGGCCGTCATCGAACCAGCGGGACCGGATCCAACTATGACTACATCCCACAAAGTATCAGAAACTTCAGAAACCGTCGGATGCTCACCAGATTTCAAGACGTCCTCCAACTAAGAAGAATCCTGCAGGGCCAGCACCGAATGAGTTCAAATTCACCGAGCCCGGAGATTCGGGCTAATTCTCGGAGCTCCTCAATCCTGAATGCCGCTCTGACTGACCGCCGAGAATCGACGTGCACCACTGGAGACCGAGACAATGCCCGGGTACCAAGCAATGCCAGGAAGTACCCGCTCCAGAGCCGCTCCAAGTCGCTGATGACCACTCCAATCTCGGCTGCTTCATTCAATTTGCCAAGGAGTGCAACCACCTGAGGTGTCGAAAGGTGGTGAAGAAACAGAGACGAAACCAGAAAATGGTAACCGCGAGGAAACTGATTCCCCATGACATCCAATTCGAAAAACTCTGCAGAAGTGCGCTTCCGAGCGGCCCTGGCTCTGGCTATATCAAGCGCACTGACACTGATATCACAGCCATGGACAACAAGGCGTACTCCTGCCCGCACAGCCATCCTTTCCAGCGAGAAGACGGTGTCGCCTCCTCCGCATCCCACATCCAGGATTCTAAGTGAGTCCGGCCTCGAAACGCCGCTTAGATTCTGAATCGATCGCCAGAGCTGAGCGCCGGTCCGGCTCAATTTGCCGATTCTCTTCAGACCAGTTAAAGCTCTGAGATGGAGACCGGAATCCAGGTTCGGATCATCCATCAGCTCAGGCTGCCGCTGCCGGTCTGCCAGAGAAAACGGTCTTGTCCTAAATCTGCCTTCGGGGAGGTTCAATAGGTGCGATTTTAGCACGTTGTCCCCTCCTACTGATTGCGCCTAAAGCCTCCGGCAGCCGTGAACAGGCATCTTCTAATGCGGAACCGAACGGCCCTGCCCGAACTTACCGTGAAGCCTGGGCTGGGAATGGAAGTCGCTCATCGGGTGAAAGGGCGGAGGCTCACTGAAGCTGCCGCGCTCCATAAGCAACTCAGTGATTCTTGGTGAACGTGGTGCCCTGGTGGTTTGAATTCTCAGGTCTTGATCAAAGACAGGACGACTCAGCTCCGGCCGTCCGACAGAATAGCCGGCTTTCAAGACCTGAAGACCCAAGACCTCGAGACTTCGAGACGCGAGCCTGAGATCTCACTCTCCACTTCGGATATCCTGCAGTATCCTTGCCTGATAATGTATTTCAGAGAACGAAGCCGTGCAGGCTCTTCCTGTGGGGGACTGAGAAGAGAACCCCACTCGGAATCTATTGTCAGAGGTCAGCGTGAAGTACCGTACCAGTTGCCACGTTTTTCCATCCAGGGAGTAGTGGAAGGCAAAAGCCCCATCTCCAAGACCGGCAACTCTGAGATAGACATGCTTACCGCTCACAGACACATGGTTGCTGTCATCCGAGACGCCCTTATTGACCACGGTAACAATAGTGGGTTGTTTCTGAGGAGAGAATTCGAAGCAGAGTTTAGCCCAGGACTCCCTGTCTCCGTAAACGACCAAAACTCCGGCGTCGAAGTCAGCAGCGAAATCGACACTTACTTTGCTCGATAGCAGGAAACAGCCTTCAGGCCCAAAGAGGACCCTGGGAGAGTTATGAGCTTCCTGCTCACCACGTGGATCCCGAAATAGATCGGTTTTCTCCCCGGCCGTAAGTCGGAGACTCCCGCTCCGGCATTGGAATTCCTCAGGTTTATTGTCCCAGATAAGCTCGAAAGGAATGCCGTCGATTCTCAACTCAGTATCCTCCACTTGGACGGGCTGGCCTGTATGTTCATCGCACCAACAAACAGAAAGAAGAATATACCTCTCAGTGATTCAGTGTATGTGACGTCTTCAATGCTTCAAAACTCACTATCCGGACCAATTGCGGTCACATCTTGCGGCCCTGTTTACTTTAATGAAAAAAGGATAGACACTGTTGACATACTCGCGATACACCACATCTGAATCATATAGAAAGGGCTTTGTCGGTCGCCAGGACCACCCGTCAACAGACTCAGCTCTGTTCGTAACTTCGCATTTGGAGAAAGCAGCATGATCGACCCAAAGGGCCGGTCTGCGCTCCGCACCTCGCTTCTTGTCGCCTGCATCGTTCAACTGTCCGGTTTCCCCTACACAAGCGCTACGTCTCCGGCAGGTCAGGAGACAATCAGAACTCTACCGCGCCAAAGGGATCTGGATCTTCCTCTGCTCTTTGAAGAAAACCAGGGGCAAACGATTCCCGAAGCGAAATTTCTTACCCCCGGCAGAAACTTCATCCTCTTGCTTACTCCGATTCCGGTTGACAAGATCACTCCACCGGGTAAGACAATCGTAGTAGATGCCGGATGCCGGATGCCGGGGTGGTCAAGACACAGGTACCCCGCAAATCGGAACTCGAAAATCGCAAATCGTAAATCCCAGATGCCGGACCTGTCGCGCCGTAGCTCGAAGAGCGAAGGTGGACCTGTCGCGGTGTAGCTCGGAGAGCGAAGGCGGATGCCGGCTCCCAGTCCCCAGCCCCCAGTTCAGCCCCGCCTCGCGGGGCGATATGCGTAGAGCCCAGGGCGAGTGCCCGACGAAGGAGGGCCAGCCCTGGGTTGGCAACGAAACCTCTATTGGAGTCCCGCCTTGCGGGACGGCATGAAATTCGCAGATCAGCCTTCTTTCAACGTCATGGACAGGGTGCGCATCCGGAGCATGTCTTATCCGCTCGTCCTTTTCCGTCAGGCTCCCCGGTTCACCATCGGCGTTTCTGTCGAGTTCGGGGTGAATTCCACCTGGCGCCTCCCCTTACAACCGTTTTGGGGGGGGGGGGAGGGGGGGGCGGGGGTGGGCGCGGGCGGGCGGGTCTTGCAAGCCGCTCTGCGACTGCGCTTCCCCACAGCGCGATTGG
>JAUVSF010000110.1 GCA_030597245.1 Acidobacteriota bacterium | reverse complement strand
GAAGTGGTCTATGAAGAGAGTTCGGGAGAGTTTGCCGCGGGTGTGGGTCGACTTGTTGCAGCCGGTGCCCGGATCGTAGGCGCGTGCTGTGGAAGTACTCCGGAACACATCAGCAAGATGCGTGAAGAGCTTGACTCCTACCTGGCCGTGGAATGAGCGGGATACGGGATACGAGATACCAGATACCGGATGCCGGATACAGGATGCCGGATGCCGGATCCAGCGGCGTGCAACACACTCTTAGATTATCTGGGTGGGGAACGTCTGCTAAGGGTTAAAAGAATAGAAGACAAGCCCGTGCTGCGACAGCCGAACTTCCCTTTGCGCTCTCTGCGGACTTTGCGTGAAGCACCTTGGCGCCTTAGCGTGAGGCCATTTTCGATTTACGGTCTCCAATTCTCGAATCTCGAGGTTCGAATGTGGGCGCGTTCCGATTTGCGCAATGCCCCCTCTCGTGGTGGGTGAGCGCAGATCCTGTGCGCTTATCTCAAACCCTCCCCGACACACTTCGTCACGGGTCGCGTGTACTCTGTGGGGTGAGATCTCAAAGGGTTGTGAGGCGGCTATAAGGGGAGTTTTTAAGGAGGAGAGAGCGTTGGGGTCCTCAAAAGGAAGTCTCCCTCGCTAGCCGCCCAACCCCATTATACTACTTTGGTCAAATTCAGGGTTATTTAAAGTTGTGCCTTTGGTTCGTAACGTTGCGGCGGAGTCGACCCAGACTCAGTTTCCGTGCGGAAGCATTCCCTTTGTTCGAAAGTAAACAAAACGTTGAAATATAGGATCTTACGAGCACACTCAAGGTCGTGGGTCAATTGAGTATTTCAAATCTGTCCAGCTTCTCATAGGAAACTGGGACTGCTCGAACCGTGGGTTTTGCCGGGAGAGGATCGACTGAGATTTCAACGAGATTTCCACCGCACTTCCACAGCTTCTCAACTGGATTTTCAGAGCGTTACTCACTGTCCTCCAGAGATTCCTCGTTGAGTTGTATCCGAGGATCTGCTGAAATCGCTGAGATGAGCAGAGGTGCTCCAGAATGATTGAAAAGATACTCGAGGGAGATATTCGTGCTGTCTCACGAGCTCTGAGTCTGATCGAGGAGGATGGGGGGCGGGCGACAATGGGTTTATTGAAGGCGCTCTACCCATACTCTGGCCACTCCCTGGTCGTTGGGATAACTGGTGGCACTGGGACGGGGAAAAGCACTCTGGTTGAAGGCCTTGCGCAGGAATTTCTAAAAACCACGCAAAAGGTAGGGATCATTGCCGTGGATCCGACTTCTCCTTTCTCAGGCGGAGCGATTCTGGGCGACCGTATTCGGATGCAGAGCCTGGCCACTGATCCGAATGTTTTCATTCGCAGCATGGCTACCCGAGGGCGCCTTGGTGGATTGTCTACCGCTGTGAACGATGCGCTAGTTGTTCTTGCCGCGGCCGGCTATCCCGTTCTGCTTGTCGAGACCGTAGGAGTTGGACAGGACGAGGTGGACATTGCAGAGACCGCTGACGTGACAGTTGTAGTCCTTGTGCCGGGAATGGGAGATGATGTCCAAACGATTAAAGCGGGCATCATGGAGATCGGAGATGTCTTTGTTCTCAACAAAGTGGACCGAGATGGAGCTGAAAAGGCCAGGCTCGAGCTGGACGCGCTCTGTTCGTTCCTTGTTCCGAAAGCGGGCTGGATTCCGCCGATTTTGGAGACTGTGGCGACCGAAGGAAAGGGCCTGAGCGAACTCGTCTCCGCCATTCTCGACTTTAAGTCCACAGTCATGAAATCCGAGTCAATGCTGAAACAAAGGATCGACTTCTGTCGAACGCGCCTGGTGGATCTGCTCAGGGACCGTCTTGTTGATGAGATCTTATCGAAGGTCGGCAATGAGGTCCTTGACCGTTATGCGGAGCGCATGGCAGCACACGAGTTGGACCCTTATTCTGCAGTTGAGGAACTGGTGAAGTTAGCGAAGCTGTGAGATTGAATGGTCTCGAGGTCTCGGAGTCTCGGGATTAAACCACTAATTCACGAAATCACCAGGGTCTCTTTCTGACTCTCCTCACTTCATACCACTTACTTCTCCTACCGATAATCCTCCTTCGCTAAAGCTATGGAGGACAGGCCGACAACCGGTTTCTGGTAGGATAGCCCGCGGATCAGGTTGAGCCTGTTTTAGTCCTTAGATATTTGAGCTTGAGATTTGTTTGGAGTTTCGAGCTCCGAATTTGTGCGAGTGGGGTATGGTCAAGAGAATTGCACATATTGGGGTGGCGACCAGGTCGATTGCCTCTGCAGCCGAAATCTACGAAGCATTGGGTATGACGATTGGCCAAGTTGAAGAAGTCGAAGACCAGCAAGTTCGGGTGGCTCTGGTTAAAGTGGGCGAATCCGCCATCGAACTGTTGGAGGCTACCGATCCGACTTCTTCAATCGCGCGCTTCATCAAAAAGCGAGGAGAGGGTATCCATCACATTGCGCTTGAAGTAGATGACCTTGAGCAGCACTTGGAACTACTCAGCTCGAGAGGTGTGGAGCTAGTTGATGCCGTTCCGGGGAAGGGAGTTGACGGTGCCGCCGTTGCCTTCATTCATCCTCGAGGAACCGGGGGCGTTTTGATCGAGTTGTGTGAGCGTTCCAAAGAGAGTGACGCATGAAATGGGGAGATTTTGAGATTGATCTGATCTCCGACGGTACTTTCCGGCTCGATGGGGGTGCCATGTTTGGAGTGGTGCCGAAGGTCTTTTGGGAGAGGGTATCGCCTCCCGATGAGAAAAACAGGATCAAGCTGGGCCTCAACTGCCTCCTGGTCCGGGGAAACGGGAAGAGTGTCCTGATCGACACTGGTTGTGGTTTCAAGTACAGCTCCCGAGAGCTCGAAATCTATGGAATCGAACATGAGAGTACCGTCTTTGACGATCTTGCAAAGCTGGGAGTCGCTGCAGCTGACATCGATTTCGTAATCAATACCCATCTCCACTTCGATCACTGCGGCGGGAACACTGTTCAGAAAGATGAAGGGTTTGAGCCTTCGTTTCCCAATGCTACGTATGTTGTTCAGCGTCAAGAATTTGAGGACGCTTCTCATCCGTCTGAACGAACTCAGGCGAGCTATTTCAAAGAGAATTGGAATCCTCTTGTGGAACGGGGACAGCTGGAACTTCTGGATGGTGAACACACTGTTTGTGAGGGGATCGTGGGTATACCGACTCCTGGCCACACGCTGGGCCACCAGTCAGTAAAAATTCAGTCTGGCGGAGAGACCCTGTTCTTTCTCGGGGATCTCTGCCCGACGTCGGCTCATGTGCCGTTGCCCTGGATCATGAGTTACGATTTGTATCCCGCTCTTACCCTGGAAACTCGGAAGGAAGTATACCGGCAAGCGGTCAGGGAGAGTTGGACTCTATTTTTCGATCATGACCCTGGGACTTTGCTGGGCCGTCTGTCCGAAAAGGATGGCAGGTACCGGGCCGAGACAATGCCATGGGAGGCCTAGAGAGTCTCTACCTGTGTTTAACGAATAGAAAACAAAAAGGTGTTTGCTGGTATGAATCAAGCGGAAATTGGAATCATTGGCGGAAGCGGGTTGTATGACATGCCCGGTCTTGAAGAAAAACGAGAGCTCAAAGTGGGCACTCCCTTCGGTGAGCCGAGTGATGCCTATGTTATTGGCACTCTTGCGGGTAGGAAGGTGGCCTTCCTGGCTCGGCATGGAAGAGGGCATCGTCTGATGCCGACCGAGTTGAATTTCAGGGCGAACATTTTCGGCTTCAAGAAACTGGGCGTTCAGTGGATTCTCTCGGCCAGTGCCGTTGGTTCCCTGCGCGAAGATCACAAGCCAATGGACTTTGTCTTGCCCGATCAGTTTCTGGACCGTACGCGTCAGCGGGTCTCTACGTTTTTTGGCAACGGGGTTGTTGCGCACATCGCCTTTGCGGATCCGGTCTGTTCCAGTTTGGGAGACGTGGTTGAGAAGGCTGCAGAAAGGATTGGTTTTCCGATCAAAAGAGGCGGGACCTATGTCTGTATGGAGGGACCGGCGTTTTCGACACGAGCCGAATCAAATCTTTATCGCAGTTGGGGCATGGATCTCATAGGAATGACGAATCTGCAGGAGGCGAAGCTGGCACGCGAAGCTGAGATTTGCTATGTGACGATCGCGATGGTTACCGACTACGACTGCTGGCACGAAGGCGAGGAAGATGTGAGCGTGGAAATGCTCATAGGGTATCTCCAGAAGAACAGCGAGAAAGCAAAGAAGTTGATAGCTGAAACGAGCGGGTCGGTTCCCAGGGAACCCGGTTGTGCGTGCCATAGGGCCCTCGAGGGAGCAATCATCACTGACCCCGATGCAATGTCCGAAGAAGCGAAAAGGAGACTTCAACCGATCATCGGCAAATACGTCCGGTAGCGATCGCTCTCTCGAGATGAGGCACGTGTCCACGGTAGTCTGCCTTGAAGTGCCCGGGTTTCGCATCCCAATCCAGTTTATTATCGAAATGTGAGGGTTTTCATGGGAGTACTTGTAGTTGGCTCTGTTGCTTATGACAGCGTAAAGACACCATTTGGAGAGGTTGATCAAGCATTGGGGGGGTCTGCGGTCTTTTTCAGTATTTCGGCCAGTTTCTTCTCCAAAGTCCATCTCGTCGCCTGTGTCGGGAAGGATTTCAGGCCGGAGGATCGGTTCCTGCTCGAGTCGAGAGACGTTGACCTGGCAGGCCTCGAATATATTGACGGGGAGACGTTCCGGTGGAAGGGGCAGTACACTGGAGATCTTAATGAAGCAGAGACTCTGGAAACGCACTTAAACGTGTTTGCAGGATTTCAGCCGAAGATACCCGAGAAGTACAGAGAGTTGAGCTATGTTTTTCTCGGGAATATTGATCCTACCTTGCAGCGTCAGGTTGTCAGTCAGGTGAAAGCTCCGCGTCTGGTGGCCTGCGACACCATGAATTACTGGATCGACGGGCAGTTTCAGTCGTTGATGGAGACTCTCAAGAAGGTCAACATCTTGATCATCAACGACACCGAGACCAGGAAACTGGCGCAGGAGGCCAACCTTGTCAAGGCGGCTCGCAAGATCCTCGGATGGGGGCCTCGTGTGATCGTTGTGAAGCGTGGCGAATATGGAGTCACGAAGTTCAGCCTCACCCCGAGTGGGGAGCTTTCTGTTTTTGGAATCCCCGCATATCCGGTAGAGGAAGTGGTTGACCCCACAGGAGCCGGAGACACTTTTGCAGGTGGCTTCATGGGCTATTTGTCCGGGACGAATCGGACCGATGAAGAAGCCGTCCGACAAGCCATCGTCTTCGGTTCTGTTATGGCTAGCTTCAACGTCGAAAAGTTCTCTCTGGATCGTCTTCGTGAACTCACATTCACTGAGGTTCAGTTTCGATTCCGGGAGTTCCAGAATCTTACCCGTTTCGAACAGATTTCGAATTAGATGCCACTGAATCGCCGCCTGCCCTTTGGGTCTCCGGGTACAATAAGCAGTGATGGCGTGCCTGGTTTTGCTGATTCTTATTTTTGCTGGGCAGGGCGGTCGGGAAATCGATCCGAAGGCTCTGGAATGGTTCTCCAAAGGAGAGAACCTAATCGGGACCGAGCAGGAGTTTTCGGATCTGCAAGCGGAGTATTTTGAGAAGGCGCTAAGTGTAGAGTCGGGGTTCACGGCTGCCCACCTGAATCTGGTCATCATTTACCTTCACCAGGAGAAGTTGAATCTCGCCTTGAATCACTCCGAGGAATTGGTCCGGCTGGAACCAGAGGATCCCAGAGGCTATCTGATGAGAGCACGAATCCGCTCGTTGCAGGATGACCGAGCGCGCGCAATTCAGGATCTTGAGAGGGCGTCCGCCCTGGATCCGGAGGATTATCGCACCTGGGAGGAGCTCGCCCACTTTCATTACGAAGGTGGCCAATATGAAAAGGCCCTTCAAGCCTACCAGAAGATCCTGGAACTGCATCCGTCTCCAGTCGCGGTTTATTACAATCTTGCCCTGACGCAACAGAACCTGGGTCGTTTCCAGGAGGCAGCCGAGAATTTCAAACGACACCTGGCAAACTCTCCAAATGACTTTCAGGCTCACCTGCTCCTCGGTCTCGTCTACCTCGAGCTGGGTGAGGTCAAATTGGCAGAGGCTCAGCTGCTGGCAGCTGAGAGAATTGAACCCGGAAATCCCGAGGTGGCCCATCATTTGGGGAAGCTCTACCTGGAATCTGAAGAGTTGGATAGTGCGCAGCAGAGGTTGGAGAAGATAGCTGACAACTCGCCTGAAAATCTTGCGAATCTGGGAGTCGTGGCCAAGAAACAGGGACGCTTGAAGGAGGCCGCTCAGTTACTACGCAGAGCTCTTTCAAAAGACCCCACCATCGCCTTGGCCTGGGGTCACCTGGGCGATGTTCTGGCTGAACTTGGAAAAGAAGACGAGGCCTTGGAAGCGTATCAGAAGGCGATTGAATATGATCCGGATGACTTTGACTCCATTCTGAATCTGGCTTCCCTGCTGGCCAACCATAAGAAACCGGAACTGGCTCGTACGCTCCTGGAACGGGCCCGAAAGCTGAAACCGGAATCTGCGGAGGCTGAAGTGAACCTGGCTGTGATTCTCGAGCGGCTGGGTCAACCGGATGAGGCTCTGGAACACTATCTGAAGGCGGTCGAACTTGGGACTGAAGATCCGCGGGCCTATTTCAGGTTGTCTGTTTTGTTCGCCTTGAAGTCGGAAAAAGAGAAGAGTGTGAAGGCCTTAAGGGGGTGTTTCGAACGTGAACCTCGAAAGTATGTGCCCCTTGTACTTGGAAATCTAAGGGCCGTTCGTTCAGAGTTTGACAGCATTCGCTACACCCCCGAGTTTGGCAACCTGCTGGATGAGTACCGGGAGTACTGGGGGGGGGACCGGTAATCGGTAATCGGTAATCGGTTATCGGTGATCGGTAATCGGGGTGATCGGCCTGCGGCTTGGGGCTTGGGATCTTCCTTCGTGCTCGTGATCGTGATCGAATTAGCCCTTGGCGCCCTTGACGAACTTCGCGTGAAATGAATCTGTCTCACGCAAAGGCGCAAAGATCGCAGAGGCGGGTGCTGAAATTCGACAATCGAAAATCACAAATCGAAAATCGGTTCCCCAAGCCCCCGAGACTCCGAGACCTCGAGACCCCGAGACGCTTTTCAATAAAGTAGATACCCTTCCCGCTTCCCCTTAAAGGCCTCGAGTTCACCCTGCCACCTGGCCTCGATCGATTCCACATCGCTACCGTTCTCCAGCGCCTCCCGGACCCAGCTATTGCCGATGAGCCGATCAAAAGCCTCGGCTCTAAACTCCAGTTCATTCGGATGGAGTTGTATTACCTCATGAATAAACTGGAGTGCTGCTGAGACCGGTTCAAAGACGGCGTGGTCGAGGACATGAATCTGAATCCCTGCGCAGGAGAGGTGCGAGTGTTTCGAGAACATCGGGGTGAACCTCTGTGGCCGAAAGAAAGTTCCCGGAATTTCCGCATCGTTCAGGCGGCCGGCCAACAAGGTTGCCTTGAGCCACGGGGCACCGATCAACTGAAATGGCCTCGTCGTGCCTCGTCCTTCCGATAGATTGGTCCCTTCGATCAGGCAGAATCCGGGGTAGAGAAGCGCCGTTTTGGGAGTGGGCATATTGGGGGAGGGAGCTATCCACTGCAAACCTGTGCCGGCCCAGTCGGACCGGTCCCAGTTCAGCAAGGGGACCACCTGCAGGTCGAGTTTTAGATCTGACTCTGTGTTGAAGAGCTGCGCGAGCTCGCCCGCGGTCATGCCGTGACGTATTGGAATCGGGAAGATGCCCACAAACGATTCATGCCCCTCCTCCACCACGGGGCCCTCAACTTGATTTCCTCCGATCGGGTTGGGGCGATCCAGCACGATGAAGAGTTTCTTGTGTTCAGCCGCCGCTTTCATCGACTCATACATGGTCGAGATGTAGGTGTAGAATCGGCTGCCCACGCCCTGAATATCGAAAATGAGCAGGTCAATCTCCTTGAGCATCTGGGCGTCAGGTGCCCTTCGATCACCGTACAGGCTGGAAACCTTCGGCCCATCGGCAATCTTCGAGCCGGCCTGGCTTTCCCCTGAAATTCCATGTTCCGGTCCAAAAAGCGCTGTGAGCTGAACTTCGGGATCGTCGGCGAGGAGTTCCGCCACCGGGCGAAGGGAACTATCAACACCCGTCTGGTTGGTAATCAAGCCGACCCGCCTTCCTTTGATCCAGGTGTGGAACGGCTCTTCGAATAGACGGTCAGCACCAATCTTAAGCGGTTCGAGTTGTGGCTCCTGATGTTGTTTTTCCTTCGTTACACAGGCAACGAAGAAAAGAACCAGAACCAAAAAGAGACCGACACGTCTGACGTGTCGGTCGGAATTGAATCTGTTAAGAATGAGATTAGAGACGATATAGTTCACTATACTTCTCGTCGAGGTAATCCAGGAAGTAGTCGGCACTCAAGTCCTCCCCGGTGATTTTACTGATCAAGTCTGAAGCCGAAAGGGTTCTACCCGGGTGGTGAACATTGACACGCAGCCACTCCTTCAGCCCGAGCATATTTCCCGATCTAACATGACTATCCAGGTCAGGAATCTCTTGAGAAGCCGTATTCAGGAGCTGTGCACCATAGAGGTTTCCGAGGAGGTAGGTGGGGAAATAGCCAATCAATCCCTGTGACCAGTGCGTGTCCTGCAAGACGCCATCTGCTGCATTGGAAGATCGTATCCCCAGATACTCCTCCATCTTCGAGTCCCAGACATCGGGCAGATCCGGCGCGTTGATCTCTTCGGAAATCAACTTCTTCTCGATCTCGTAGCGCATGATTATGTGGAGTCCATAAGTGACCTCATCCGCCTCGACCCGGATCAAAGAAGGACTTACCCGGTTAATGGCCAGGACAAAATCATCGAGCGAAAGGTGGTCCAGTTGGCCTGGGAAGGCTTTTCGGAGCTCTGGATACCAGTGTTCCCAGAAGGATCGACTACGGCCAATCTGATTCTCCCACAATCTTGACTGAGACTCATGCATGCCCAGAGAAGTCGAATCACACACGGGGAGTCCATAGTTGGCTTCATCGAGGCCCTGTTCGTAAAGTCCGTGCCCCCCCTCATGGATCATCCCGAAAAGTGCTCTGCTGAAGTCATTTTCCGTATGGCGAGTCGTGATCCTGACATCGTTTGGAGTCAGGCCGACGCAAAAAGGGTGAGGTGAGGTGTCAAGGCGTCCGGCTTTCCAATCAAATCCCACCGAGGTCAATATCTTCCGCCCGAAAGCGTCCTGCTCCTTCACCGGGTATACCCCCTCAAGGTTCTTGGGTCGGACTGGTGAACCTTCTATCCTGTGAAGGAGCTCGATCAGACGGGGGCGAATTTTCGAGAACACCGCTTCGAGCTGAGATTCTTTGGCTGCAGGCTCGAATTCGTCCATCAGGGTTTCATATGCCGAGTCTGTCAGCGCAAGGCATCGGGCTTCTTCCCTCTTGAGTTCGATGATTCTGCTAAGCCACGGTTCGAATACCGAAAAATCTGAATCACGACGGGCTCTTACCCAGTGCTCATACGCGATTGACGATATTTCCTCCAACTCTCTAACCAGAGTTTCAGGAACCCGAATCGCCTTCTCATGTTGTCTCCGCATTTCCCTCAGGCTGGCCCGGTCAAGCTCTTGAAGATCCTCGTTTTCCAGCTCGTCAAGCAATTCCGAAAGCGCCGGGTCGACGAGTCTGCTGTGGGAGATTCCTGCCAGTGTCGCTCTCTGCTGAGCACGAAATTCGGCACCCCGTGGTGGCATGATCACTTCCTGATCCCACGCCAGTATGGAACTGATGCCGCGCAAGTGTGTCAGTTCCTGTGACCATGATTTGAATTGAGCAAGCTTGTCCATGAAGCATTCTCTCCCTGGGATTCGATCAGTTTATACACATTCAACACATCTGCTACTGTTATAGAGTTTTAGCGAGGAGCGTTCAATGAAGAAGGGGATTTTCGGGTTCTGGCTGTTAATCCTGATCATCAGCGCCTGTTCCAGCAAGGAATTAAGCGAGAAGAAGCCCACGCGATTGGTGAAGGCCTGGCTGCTGGTACTGAACAAAGCCGAAAACAGGGCGCGGATTCTGGATGTGGATAACGGGGGTGATGTCGTCGAGTTTCTTGTAACCGGCGTCGCCCCACACGAGGCCGCGTTACACGAACCTTCTGCGACTGCAGTCGTTGCGAACTACGGGACGCGAGAGAATCCCGGGTCGAGTTTAACGCTGATTGATCTGCGTGAGCAGAAGGTCAGCAAGACCATTGACCTGGGACGGTTCCGCCGCCCTCACGGAGTGCAGTTCTTCGAAGACGGGACACGTGTCGTGGTGACTGCCGAGGGAAATCAATCGCTCCTGGTAGTAAACGTCGAAACGGGAGAAGTGGAGAAAACAATTCCCACGCGAGGAAAAATCTCTCACATGGTTGTTCTCAGCCCAGATGAGGAAACAGCGTATGTCTCCAATATTGGAAGTGGGAGTGTGTCGGTCATCGACTTACAGAGTGAAAAGCTGGTCAAGACGCTGAGATTGGGTAACGGTTCGGAGGGATTGGACGTTACTCCCGATGGCCGGGAACTCTGGGTGGCCAACCGAGAACAGGATACCGTTGCAATCGTTGATACCGAAGCTCTCGAGGTTGTAGCAACATTCGACTGCGGAAGTTTTCCTATTCGGCTTAAGTTCACACCAGACGGACAGCATGCTTTGATTTCGAATGCCCGCTCGGGAGACGTGGCAGTCTTTTCGTGTTCGGACCGAACTGAAATAGCCCGAATCCCGATGGAATTGACGGCTACGGAAGTTGAGGGGCGGCTGCTGCAGTTTGAGCTGAGTCCAGTTCCTATTGGCATTGTGATCGATCCTGTTAGCAACAGAGCCTTTGTTGCCAACAGCAATGCGGATATTGTAACGATTATTGATCTCAATCTCTGGCAGGCGGCAGGGCGCCTGGAAGCCGGCGGAGAGCCCGACGGAATGGCTTTTCTGAGATTAGAGGTTGAAGAGACTACAGGAACAAGTGGTAATGTGGCTAAAGAGTGAATTGAGGATCCGGGAAGCCGGAGCAATGTTTGATGGGATTGAATAGCATATAGAAAATCGAGTTGTTGATATGAATACTGTGCTTAAAGGTTCGTTACGTTCACGGACAGGATTGCCGGCAGTGCTTCTGAGCTGGCTCTGCCTGGTCTCCCCAGCCGTCGGTCAAGTTCTTCAGATGACTCAGCCTGAAGAGGTTGGTGTTTCGGTTGAGAGACTGAAGCGGCTGGACGACGTGATTCAGGCCTCTATTGCCGAGGAAGAAACGCCGGGGGCCGTGGT